>JARLHU010000187.1 GCA_031292095.1 Desulfosporosinus sp. | reverse complement strand
TCTCCTCTCGCCCTTTTCTCTCTTCTCGCCCTTTTCTCTCTTCTCGCCCTTTTCTCTCTTCTCGCCCTTTTCTCTCTTCTCGCCCTTTTCTCTCCTCTCGCCCTTTTCTCTCCTCTCGCCCTTTTCTCTCTTCTCGCCCTTTTCTCTCTTCTCGCCCTTTTCTCTCAATCTCCAATATTATTAATAGATGTAATTAATAAACTGTTATTGAATATTATTGAATAGAAATTATGAAATATTTTAAAAAGGAGGATCGATTGAAGAAAAGACTCACTGAGGGTAAGTTAACCCGTGCTCTAATACAATACGTTTCTAATACTAATTGGAGAAAGGAAGAAAAACATGAACGCAGAAGGAAATGAACTTTTTCAAAAAAAGCCTATGCTCAAAAGTGAAGACTGGTGGGCAGTCTGGCTTGGGTTGTTTATCTTTGCGTTAAGCCTTGGCCCAGTTATAGGAATGGACCTACTCGGCTGGGTGGTTAAATTCAATGTCTGGGTAGATTCATCCAAAGCCTTGGTACCTGTATCCCAAACCTTTAAAAATATGTCTGGCATTTATTCGGCATTTTTAACCTATTTATTTTTATTGGTGATCACCACTATTGGTGCGGTGGCGATGGGTGCTAAAGTCAAAAAATATATCATTGGTTTTAGCATCATTTTCTGGATTTCGTTTTTCTGCTTGTTTTTTGGCAACAATGCTTACATCGCCGCTACGCCCGACAAACAAGCCAGCCTAAAAATTCCTTGGTCTATGAGTCTGGGAGAAATGGGCTTTGTGATTGCTATGATTGTTGGTCTAATCATTGGCAACTTTTTTGAGGGCTTTGCAAAATTCCTGGAGGAGGCGGCTAAGCCCGAGTGGTTCATTAAAACGGGAATTGTGATCCTGGGCGCGGCTATCGGCATCAAAACGGTTGGTGCTCTAGGACTGGCCAACACGGTCATTATCCGTGGATTATGCGCTGTGATCGAGGCATACTTAATTTATTGGCCTGTTACTTATTTTATTGCGCGCAAATACTTTAAATTTACCCCTGAATGGGCGGCACCCTTGGCTTCCGGTGTCTCGATCTGTGGGGTTTCGGCAGCTATAGCGACGGCCGCGGCCATTCGGGCTCGGCCCATAGTACCAGTTATTTTATCCGCAGTCATTATTGTTTTTGTTGCTGTCGAAATGCTCATTTTACCCTTGATGGCTTCAACTTGGTTATTTCACGAGCCAATGGTAGCTGGCTCTTGGATGGGCCTAGCTGTGAAGAGTGACGGCGGAGCGGTGTCCAGTGGCGCGATTGCTGATTCGATGATCAGAGCCAAGGCACTGACTAATCTGGGCATTCGTTGGGAAGAGGGCTGGATCCTGATGGTCGCGACCACTACCAAAGTTTTTATCGTCGTATTTATCGGCGTATGGGCATTTATTCTTGCGGTCGTTTGGTGCGTTTTCGGGATCGACAGAACCAAAACTCGGTGCGATAAGGTTTCAGGGGGGGGGATATGGGAAAGATTTCCTAAATTCATTATTGGTTTTCTTCTGACCTTCTTACTCCTACTTGTGATCGGTTTGAAAAACCCGAGCATTGTAAAGGCAGCAACAGTAGGCTCAGACCAGGCCAATGCTTTGAGGACTTTTTTCTTTGCTTTATGTTTCTTCTCGATTGGTATGATTACTAACGTACGTAAGCTCTGGGCCGCAGGTATAGGACGTATTGTAGCGGTATATGTCGTCTGCCTGTTTGGTTTCATTATCTGGATTGGGCTTGTAGTCTCCTGGGTTTTCTATCATGGCATCACTCCGCCGATTATTGGCGGGTAGTTGAAACTCAACGAGGGAGGTTATGAATTTGTCAAAAGAGCAGTCATCAGTTAATGTTAAGGAAGTGCTCGCAGAAGATGAATGGTACGATTTACTTCCTGTGGAGAAAAAACTCATCTCCATTTCTTTAGGGCTAGGTATAGTATTAATGGCTATCTTTGTTATAGTATTTAAAGTATTAAAGTGACAAGTTGAATTCTGTAATTCGCTTATGGGAGAGATAACGAGCACTGGTATCTTTTTGACGGAAAAGGGCAAGCGCAGACTATCCAACAAGTTGACTTAAGTATCTAAAGAGAAAGCAAAAGCTAGGGTTTGGGGTAAATCCTAGCTTTTGCTTTAATCGGTTTAATCGGGGTCAGGCTTGAATTATTCCCTTTTCCTCGATATTCCTTATGATTTCATCGACAATCTGAGTTCCTTTACTATCTCCGCTTCTAATTTTAGAAACCATTGAAGGTGGCAAATTAAGTTTCCTTGCCAGTTCAGCGTTGGCGAAACTTCCATATTTTTCGCTAATTCTCACGACAGCTTTCCTGACATCGGAATATTTCTGTATTTTGGTTCTTCTTGTCACCTCCTCCCTACTAACACCAGCTTCTTTACATACAATATCTATTAGTGTATCAATATCAATCCGTATGTCTCGACCAATTGTCTTATTAATTTCGTTATCTCCAGGCTTATCGGGCTCATCAATTTTTAATTCAATTTTATCTGGCTTTATATTCATAAACACCCTATATTGTTTGTGTGCAGCTACATGATTCTCTGAAAATATACCCAAAACAAAGCTTAAGTCTACTAGCGAATTATGTTTACCGTATAAATAACTACCATGGCTACTCCACTGGTAATCAAGACCTGCTTCTATACCGGCCTCTACCGGATTATAATGAATATACTTAATAACTTGTAACAGATATCTTTCCTTATCACAAAGCTGTGCCTTGTATCTTTGTTGAAAGACATGTCCTGTCCTGTTGTACTTTTTGTTGTACTGCTGTGTGAAACTCTGTTGGATCCCCTGCATGATTCTTGATAAAGGAGTTTCTCCTGTCTCAATTAAGAGATGAACATGATTATCCATAATGCAATAAGCATATAACTTGAAATCATATCTTTCTTTGTATTTTTTAATCAATGTCAAGTATATAGGCTTTTCTTTTTCTGTCAGAATATATTCACCATTATTGCCACGACACATGACATGATACAATGCGCCTGGGTATTCTAAGCGTGGTTTTCTAGCCAAACTATCCCCACCTTTTTTCAATTATACCATAAACAAGGCTTAGAAGGGAACGTTTCAAGCCTGACCCTTTCGCTTTCCTTCCCTGCCTTTCTTCCTATGTATGTATATGTCTGTAAATCTTATTTTCAACTTACATAAAACGACAAGAATATTAGGACTTGTTTGCTAAACTAATAATTGATGGACCTATTTACTTATTGACATTTCATGCGCTTAGCAATTGCAAGATTACTTATATAAGGTTAGGTCCTAGAGCAGAAGTATTAAGGAGGGATAAATGTGAGACAGATTCTGGCCAAGAGCGAACATTGCCTTGGGTGTAAAAGCTGTGAGCTGGCTTGTGCGGTAGCCCACTCGTCCAGTAAGACCTTGTTCGCGGCAATTGGAGAGCTAATAGCGCCACAAAAACGGATTTTTGTCGAGTCCAACGGGGATCTTAACTTCCCATTACAATGTCGGCAATGCTTAGATTCTCCTTGTGTTCATGCCTGTATAAGTGGGGCTATGCAGTTTGATTTGAAAACCGGGCTAATTCAAGTTGATGATCAAACGTGTGTTGGCTGCATGATGTGCGTTATGGTCTGCCCGTTTGGAGTTATTGCGGAAGTTCCTACTACCCACAGAGTTGTCAAATGTGACCGTTGCCAGGACTTAGACTATGATCCGGCCTGTGTCTCTGCCTGTCCAACGAAGGCTTTGGAATTTGTTGAGGTTCTTGAGTTTGCCCACAGTGGACGGCAAGCCTTCCTAGATCAAATGAAGGGAGTCAACTAATATGAAATCGCAAAAATCAATTGATCCCGCTGTCTTAGAATTATTACCTAAAGCAGCCTTAGACGGAGTCGAAACAGTTTGGGATCGTCATGAAGCACAGCAACCCCAGTGTGGGTTTGGAAGTCTAGGAGTCTGTTGCCGACATTGTATTCAAGGGCCCTGCCGGATTGATCCCTTTGGTAATGGGCCGAAAACAGGAATTTGTGGCGCCAGCGCAGATACAATCGTCGCTCGCAATTTGCTCAGACAAGTGATCGGCGGAGCGGCGGCCCATGTTGACCATGCCTATGAGGCGGTTGAAGCTTTGGAATTAGCGGCCAAAGGGGAAATCAATTATGCTATCGCTGATGAAAAGAAATTGCACCAGGTAGCCAAAGGTTTAGGTCTGGAAATAACCGGCAAAAGCAACGAAGAAGTTGCTTTAGAAGTTGTCGAAGTTGCTTATGCCGATCTAGCTAATCATGGAAAAAAACCCGTACAGTGGTTAATGGCGCATGCACCCAAAGAACGAATTGCCGTTTGGAGGAGCCTTGGGATTCTACCCCGCAACCCTGATCGGGAAATTCGTGAAGCAATGCATCAGACAACCATGGGTATGGATGCTGACCCAGTGAATCTTGTCTTAGCTACTGCTAAACAAGGTCTAGTGGACGGCTATTCCGGCCTGAAGCTAGCTACTGACATGCAGGATATCCTTTTTGGGACACCTTCACCCGTCGTGACGGAGGCTAATTTAGGAGTTCTCAAGGAAGACTACGTGAATCTGATCGTGCACGGGCATCTCCCCTTGTTGACAGAAAAAATTGTTTATTGGGCTGGCAAACTCCAAGATGAAGCAATTCTTGCTGGTGCCAAAGGAATCTTAGTCTCGGGGATATGTTGCGCTGGTAATGAAGCCTTAATGCGCAAAGGGATCCCACTTGTTACTAACTTTTTGGCTCAAGAAATTGCCATTGTAACTGGAGCGGTTGACGCTATGGTCGTTGACGTACAATGTATCATGCCATCCTTAGCTCAAGTGGCTTCGTGTTATCATACGGAGCTCATCACAACCATGCCAATCGTCAAAATACCTGGAGCGACTCACGTTCCATTTACTTTAGAAAACGCGGATGAAACCGCTCAAGTAATTGTGCGTAAATCCATTACTGCTTACGGGCGAAGGGACAGCAAGAAGGTTAAAATCCCCAATTATAAACGTAAAATTATAGCTGGATTCAGTGTGGAGGCCATTATTGGGGCCCTTTCAACTGTGGACCCTGACCAACCTCTGAAACCTCTGATTGATAATATTGTCAATGGTAATATCTTAGGGGTCGTGGCCACGGTGGGATGTAACAATGCCAAAGTAACTCAAGATCTTATCAATGTGGAATTAGTAAAAGAACTTGTGAAAAACAATGTCTTAGTCGTCGCTACGGGATGTTCCGCGCACGCGTTGGCTAAAGCCGGTCTTATGAATTCCGAAGGTACTGAAACCTATGCAGGAGAGGGTTTGAAAGCAGTCCTGACCGCGGTTGGGATGGCGGCGGGTCTTGGTGCTCCCCTTCCACCAGTATTGCATATGGGAAGCTGTGTGGACAATTCGAGAATTGGGGATTTAGTCACAGCGATAGCTGCCTATCTGAATGTAGACTCCGCCTTATTGCCCGTGGCAGCGAGTGCTCCAGAACTTCAGCATGAAAAAGCTTTGAGTATTGGAACTTGGGCTGTGACCATGGGGCTTACTACTCACCTCGGGGTCGTTCCACCCGTGCTCGGAAGCAAGACGGTGACTGACTTGCTTACTAATGGCCTCAGTGATGTGATCGGAGGGAAATTCTATGTAGAAACCGATCCCTTGAAGGCCGCTCAAGGACTTCTTGAGGATATCCGATCAAAACGAAAAAAACTCGGACTTCCTAGTTAAGGGATGGAAGAAATTATGAGTTATATCGTAGTTGGTAACAGCGCTGCAGGCTTGTTTGCGGTTGAAGAGATCCGTAGACACGACACACAGTCTGAACTAATCGTTCTTACGGCAGAACAGGAACCTAGTTATTCTCGTTGCCTTACCACTTATTTCTTAGCAGGAGATATTCCTGTTTCCCAACTTTACTTACGGAACGCTGATTTTTCCGAACGACTGAATCTAAAAATAGTTTACGGAGTTAAGGTGAACTGGATTGATCCCACGCATCAAATTGTTCGAAGTTCTGATGGACGCGAGTGGCACTACAGCAAACTTTTGCTCGCCATGGGGTCTTCCGCTCATAAACCAATAATTCCAGGCGGAAATCTTCCAGAAGTTTTTACTCTGCGCACTATGGAGGATGTTTTAGCCATTAATAAGGTCTTGGAGCTAGGCGCGCAAAAGGCTGTCGTCATCGGTGGAGGTTTGGTTAGTTTAAAGAGCGCTTATGCTTTGAAAAACCGTGGGCTTGAAGTCACTGTTGTCGTCTCCTCTCGACAGATCCTCTCGCAAATGCTTGATTTTAAAGAAGCCAATCTTATTCAAGAATACTTGAGAGTCAATGGTCTCAAATTTCTTTTACAGACTGAGGTCCTGTCAATTACAGGAGAGAGCCATGTTCAGGGTGTGCTAACCTCACCCCAAGCAGAACTTGCCGCTGATATGGTGATTATTGGCAAAGGTGTACGTCCAAATATTGAAGATTTGAGCGAGTTCGGCTTCAATATTGGACAGGGCCTTCAAGTGGATTCTTCCTTAGCCACTAACCTTCCCAATATTTACGCGGCTGGGGATATTGCAGAAACTTGGGACTTTGTTCCGCAGAGGTTCACTGTGAATGCCACTTGGCCAAATGCTACGACTCAAGGCAGAATTGCCGGAGCAAATATGTGCGGGAGAAAAGAGATTTATCCAGGATCCCTTGGCTTAAACTCGGTAGATTTTTTTGGCCTCTCGGCAATGTCCGTCGGTATCACGAAATTTCAAGACATCAAGGAACCGGAAGATTGGGAGCAAGAAGAAAATCTAAAAATGGTGGGAGACATGCCCATCTATCGCAAGCTGATTTGGCAAAGGAATGTTTCAAGCCTGACCCCAACTCACACTCTTAAGGGTTTTGTTCTTATTGGGGATACATCGCAAGGCGGTGTCTTGACGGCCCTCGTTAAAGCAGGTCGTGCTTTGACCCTAGCACAAAGGAAATTAGCTTTAGGAAGAAGAGGGCAACTGGCTGTAGGAATGATCAAAAAATAGCATGATAAATGAAGCGAACCCTAAATTTCTTTAGGGTTCGCTTCTTGACGTTGTTATCCGACAGTAGAGCAGTCGCGAATGAGTTTACTCTGTTTTTTGAGGAGAGGGGGAATCATTTGAGTGTTTATGACCGCAGCCTTTTTTGTACCCAAGACCATGAAATTCGCCTTTGTCAATATCTTGTTCAATTCTTTGTTGACGTTCTTGCATGGCGTTCTTGATTTTTCCGGCTTTTGTTTGATCCAGTATTCCAGCCTCTACTTCCTTATCAATAATCTGAGCTTTGATGTTGTTCATTTGCTGAGTGAGAGCTTTAATCTCCTTCAATTTTCCCTGATCAACAGCCCCTAAGGCAGGCACGGCGCTTAGAACCAACAAAGCCAAAGCCAAAATGCTTGCAGCCAGTCTTCTCATTAACCAGTCCTCCTCTTTCATTTTTTTTGCCGGAAACATACTTAGAATGCCCAATAATTATGTTTTTATTACAGTACTCAACTCTTTATGGCTAAATTTATTAAGTTGATCTAGCTGCTTAACCGCTCTTATTCCGCCATATATTGTTAAGTTGTTCAACAAATGCTTTAACGATTTCAGGATCAAATTGCGTACCTGCATGCTTGATAATTTCTTGGAGAGCTACCTCTTCTGAAACCGCTGGTCGGTAGGGTCTTTCACTGGTCATGGCAACATAACTACTTGCGAGAGCAATGATCCTTGCTTCGATCGGAATAAGTTCTCCTTGCAAACCCCTAGGGTAACCTGTACCGTCCCATCGTTCATGATGCGCCAATACATAATCGGCCAATTCTGACATTTCATGAGATGAGCTCAATATTCTGCAGCCGATTTCCGCATGCCTCTTAATTTCATCCCACTCCTGCTCAACGAGTTTTCCGGGCTTATTGAGTATACCTTCTTCAATCGAAACATAGCCAATATCATGGAAAAATCCCGCTGTCCTCACTCCACACACTTCAATTTCGGACAAACCTAATGCTCTGCCAATGTCCTGGCATAATTTACTGACTCTTTTCGAATCTTGTTTTGAATCTGGGTATTTTTTATGTAGGGTCGCCATCAGTGTCCTAATTGTACTAAGCCTAATCCTTTCACTTTCCAGAGTTTTATTTTTATACATCTTGTCCTCAGCATTCTTAAGAGTTTTCAAAATATCTTCCTCTAACGAATACTTAGTATCACAGCCAAATGAGATACTACCACTAATCGAGTTAACATATTCCTTAGCGTAAGCATCTCTGATTCTCTTAACAATTTCCTCAGCCTCTTCTGCTTTAGTTTTGGGCAGAAGAATAACAAATTCGTCTCCACCCCAGCGCGCAACAATATCATCCGCTCTACAGACACTTTGAATTGCCAAGGCAGCTTTCTGCAGAAGTTCATCTCCTTTAAGATGCCCAAAGGCGTCATTAATCAGCTTTAGGCCATTAACATCCCCAAAAATCAGGGATATTGGAAGATTTCGTTCCGTGTTTAACCTTTTAATTTCTTCTTCGTAAAACCTGCGATTATATAATCCTGTCAAAACGTCATGATAGTTCAAATAGTGAATATCCTTTTCACACACTAGACGCTCTGTGACATCCATAAAAATCGTAGCAAATTCTTTGAAAGAAGGGCTGTATACTTTAACTTCATAATACTTATCCGATCGTTTGGAGAAAGTATTGAAATGGACCGATTCGCCCGTTAAAGCAACCCTTCCGTAGATTTCAATCAGGGACTGGTCCACACTTGGTAAAACTTCGGTAGCGGTTTTCCCAATGATAGCCTCTGATTTAAGACCCGTCATCGTTTCAAATGAAGGATTAGCGGTAATGAATCTGTAGTCGATTGGCTTTCCAAACTCATCACAAATAATACTTTGGTGAGAAAATGCGTCATTCATTGCCGAGAAAAGTAATTTATACTTTTGTTCTGATTTTATCAACTCCTCTTCAATCTCGTTACGTTTGGTAATGTCTGTCAGAGATTTGAGTAAGCAAGGGGTATCTCCAATAGTTATTAACTCCGCACTGCAAATACTGGTAGACACCAAACCATCCCGTCCCTTGAGGGATACTTCGAAATTATGCACCCTACCCTCTGCTGCAAAGGTTTCATCAATTGTGCTTGTTTCTCTATCAAAGTATATATCGAGATCAGATGGTGTCTTCCCGATCACTTCCTCTCTATCGAAACCCAGCGTTTCCAAAAACGTTTCGTTGACATCAACATAACGCCAATCGTTGAGTCTTGTGATCGCCATTAAAACTGAAGTTGAATTGAAAGCCTTGCAAAACTTTTCTTCCGATTTGGTAACGACTTCGTTCTTAATCACAATTAAAAAGAGAGCCCATATCAACAAAAACAGGGTCAACACGACGGCACCTGCCTGCATTGTTTGATAAAGTGCGTCCTTCCTCCACGTTTTTGCAGGATATTTCATTCCAAATATCGCTAAGACTTTGCCTGTATCGGCATCTTTTATCGGTACAAGAACACTTATTCCTGTTCCCCAGCGATCGGTTTCTGGCTGGGTTATTATTGGGTTTCCATCCTCAAATGGCTCCGAATAAACCTTAGTTGCTTCATACTCCTGCCCTAGCGGTGAATCTTCTGAATCCGATGGTTCAGAATCGGACATAAGATAGAGTTTACCAGCTCTTTGAACATATATGTAAGCAACTCGAATTTTTGGGTTAATACTCACCAAATTCTGCAGGCTGTATTTTATTTGTTCGTACTGAAGTGCTTCGAAATATTCAGGGTTAGGATTCTCCATCGAGCTTAAGACTTTCTTTGGAAATGAAGTCCCTGCCGTTCTTGCTATAGTTAAGGCATTATCAGAAGTCGCTTGACTGGCTGATATCCAGCAATAACGCATATATAATAAACCCCATACTCCTAACAATACTAACATCAGCACCAGCAATTGTTTTTTCGTCCTCACTGTGAATGAGTTAAGCAAAGACTTCTTGTTTATTCTCATTATAAATTATGCCTCCTGCAAAACGCTCGTCTTCCATGTATATTATTTCACAAATAAACGTCTTGAATTTATAATTATTCCCTTTTTCAAAAAACAGAAAATTCTTGATATCCTAATTATAAGCCATCGATAACGCTATTTGTGTCGAATCGTGGAATGTCCTGCTAATTCCTCTGCCCAGTCCATGATGTATTTGGTCGTGTGTGCGATCCAGCGCTATGATCTATGAGGTCGATTCTCTTGACAGCTCAATGTTAATTAAATTACCTTTTAAAGAGAGGCCCCAACAGTCTTAATCTGTCGGGGCCTCTCTTTAATTTTCTTCAGACAAACGATATCCAGGTTCCCTTTAATAAAATGTTGGGTGATTACCATAGTTAAAATTGTCGGGCTAGGTTACTTAATAGTCTACTTAAATAGGTTCGGCAATACCTTCTTAATTGTATCAAGCACGGCAGGATTAGTGATTTCCACATTCTTGGTCGTTGGATTGATCTGCGTAGCCGACTCTGGGATAGCATTGAAACTATGATCTGGGGTTATGTGACCGTTTGGATCAGATTTGTTCTCCCACATGATAGTGTTCACTTCATAATTTTTACCCACATGACAGGTCGCGCAAATGTCGTTCGGATTATCTTTTCTCAGTCCTTGACCGCTCACATTGGTACCGTGGGGATTATGGCAAGTCAAGCATCCGTTAATTTCTCCGGTAGTATTATGTTTACTAAATGTCCAGTCACGCGTGCCATAGTGGTTAGTCGTAATAATGGCACCAGTTGTACCTGTGGTGCTATCCTTTTTGGGATCACTGTTGTGACACTTCAAGCAAGTTTTTGAATCAGGCAACGCCATAGTGGCTATTCTCTGTTCATTTGTAGTCGCTGCAACGTGAGCGCCGCCAGGACCATGACAAGCTTCGCAGGTAACTGTGAAGTCTGGTGCACCAGCGCCGCCCATACCAGGACTATGGCATTGGGCACATGAGTAATCTCCCGCTGACCAGTTCTGAGTGCCTTTGACCAAACCAGGATTTTCAATTTTATACGTTCCATCAGGATTTTTAACGAGTTTACCAACCCGATAGAACTGTTTGGTAAAACCAGCTTCCTTGGGAATTTGAGCTACAATATAACTATCCATTTCCACCCCAAGGGCTTTCTTTAAATCCACAGTCGTCGATTTTGCATTATTGGCGACTCCATCATAAACGGTAACCTGACCATAAGTCTTGTCTAATTTATAAGAGATTAAAGGTTTAAAGGATTGGAAATGCATTGTAGTGTCATATTTACTCTTCTGATGGCAATATTGACAAGTTTGCTCACCAACATAGATGGCTTCCAGATTCTGGTTCTTGGTCTGAGTCGCTGTGCTTGGCTGGGTTTGAGGTGCCGGAGTTTGATTCTGCGTATTACATGCAACTAACAATGTGATCATTAGTATAGTTAAAAGACATAATACAAGAACCTTAAGCCGATTCACAAATAATTTCCTCCTTCGCTGGTTCCTTAAACATCCCTAGTTTACCGATATAATCCTCTTTTATACCAAACAATCAATATACGAGCGCAGGTTTGTTACATAATTCTTGAAGTTTACAGCTACAATAAAGAGTGTTAAGAGTGAACTCGTTCAGCTAAAGCTGAACATCGGGGTTTCGGTGGGGGAGTCTACCCCCACCGAAGTGGAAATCGGAACACCCACTTAAAGAAGTGGGTGTCTCTGAAATGATTAAGAGAGAGAATTTATTCATTAACTAAGGGGATGATAAGTTTGTCACCGAACGAGCGTCAGCCAACCCAAATCAGCAAAACCAAGAAAACTGTGTTGATTGGACTAATTATTGTTGTTGTGATAGGCATTGGTGCCTATGCAGGTATGCATTACACTTCTCAGCCGAAATTCTGTGTTACTTGTCACGAAATTGCACCTCAAGTCGCTTCATGGGAAACCGGTTCGCACAAAACTGTCGAATGTCTAAGTTGTCACGCCACCCCAGGTAATTTAGGATACTTAGAACGAAAAATTGGCAGCTATAAAGAGGTCTATTTGCACCTAACCAATCAGGTTCCCGCTCAACTTGAATGGACACCTCATCTTGACAGTTGTGTGCATTGCCATAGCAATAAAGATAGTGCTTACCCGAAAGCAAAGAACATCACTTTAGTTCCAGGGTCTAATCCGAATGCACCGCCTATATTTCACCTGCCTATGATCGAAGGCAATGTAAATTGTGTAGCCTGCCATATAAATGAAGGCCACACCCCTTAACAAGTTTCAAAACTAATTCCTGTAAAAAAGTAATAATCATATCCCTTACCTATAATTTCTTAAATTCGCCTTTCATTAAAACAACCCTCAAAAGTCTGTGCAGACCTTTGAGGGTTGTTCTGTTCCTAATTCCCTTTCAACACTTGCGTATCCGGATCGATTGGCGGCTTATCCGACGTCTCTACCGGATCAACGGTAGTGGGCTTAAAGGGCGACATGAGACAAGATTTAAAACCGCCGTCAATATTTTTTGCTTTAAATCCATTTTGGGTCAAAATCCTAGAAGCGACATACCCTCTCAGTCCAATCTGGCAATATTCCAAGATCTCTTTAGTTTTATCAAGTTCTGCTAATTTACCTCTCAGGCTGTCTACCGGGATGTTAATAGATCCCTCAATATGCCCACCGGTGTTATATTCGATTTCCGTACGCACATCCAATAAAATCGTGTTTTCTCGATCATAAGCCGCTAGTTGCTCCGTTGTTATGACCTCTACACGGCCTGCTAGGATATTTTCCGCGACATATCCTGCCATATTAACGGGATCCTTCGCTGAAGAAAACGGTGGCGCGTAGCATAGCTCCAACTCAGTTAAATCAGTGACAGTTCCACCCAGTCGTATAACCGTCGCTATGACGTCAATTCTCTTATCCACACCGTCAGCCCCTACGGCTTGAGCCCCTAATACTTTACCCTCCTCGCTGAAAATCAGCTTCAAGGTCATCATCAAGGCTCCTGGATAATAGGAAGCATGAGCCGTGAGATGAACGGTAATCGTTTTATAGGAGATATTCAAACGTTTTAACGTCCGTTCATTGTTACCGGTACTGGCCGCTGTCATGTCGAACACTTTGATTATGGAAGTGCCTTGAGTACCTTTATAGGACGTCCTTAACCCTGCAATATTATCGGCTGCTATTCGGCCTTGTTTATTAGCAGGACCTGCGAGCGGAATAGTTGTGTTTTGCTTGTTGACAAAATCAACAACTTCAATTGCGTCTCCTACCGCAAAAACATTTTCAGCATTTGTTTCCAAGTTTGCATTAACCAGGATATGCCCTCTGGCCCCTAGCTTAATTCCGCTATTATTGAGAAATCCAGTATCAGGGAAGACACCTATGGCCAAAACCACAAGATCAGTCGTCAAGGTTGCACCACTATTGAGGGTTATCTCCACACCGCTACCTTGTTCTTTAAACGCTTTTACTCCATCATTTAAGATAAGTCGGACTCCGTGATCGGATATCTCCTTTTCCACTGCTAACACAATATCTGAATCAAATGGTGCCATAACATGGGGTGCAGCCTCAACGATCGTGACGTCAAGCCCACGATGCTTTAAATTCTCTGCCATCTCCACACCAACAAAGCCACCGCCAATCACGACTGCACTTTTTGTCTCAGCTTTATCCACATAAGCTTTGATACTGTCTGTGTCTAGTATATTTCTTAAAGAAAGTATTCTCTCACTCTTGATTCCTTCAATATTCGGTTTGATCGCTTTCGCCCCAGGGGATAATACGACGTAATCATACGTTTCTTCATAGACGCTTTGGTCCTTGTTTTTTATAGTCGCCACTTTATTATGGGTATCCAGCCCGATAACTTCACTGTAAATTCGTACGTCGATATTAAATCGACTTTTCATACTTTCAGGGGTTTGAACTAATAGTGCCTCTCGTTCCTTGATGGTCCCTCCTATGTAGTAGGGTAATCCACAATTGGCAAAAGAAATATATTCGTCTCTTTCAAACATAATAATTTCGGCAGTTTCATCGAGTCTTCTGAGTCTTGCAGCTGCGGATGCACCGCCTGCCACACCGCCTACAATTAATACTTTCTTGCTCATATCTTGTCCCCCCCTTGTAATTATTACTATTATGTCTCATTTGGGTCTATGTTACTAATTACCCGCAATGCTGTCCCGGCCCATGGTGTTCATGTTCTTGGCAGGCAGATCCTCTTCTTACAAGGGTGCCGTTAGCATAAGAGTTTGCCACATCCACCACATGTCCTGAGGCCCCGGTCACTACACCTAGTCCTCCTGCAGTGATGCCCGCGATCATACCTGCACCAATCCCACCACAGACGAGAACCTCTACTCCATTCCTCTTGAACATACAGGCGAGCCCTTTATACTGGGGTTCAAGACCTGCAGCGCTCAATATATCCACCTTACGTGCTTCCTTGCCTTCGATTTCAAATACTGTGAAGGCTGCCGTTCGTCCAAAATGGGCATCTAAGACCTCGCCGTTCGTCGGAATTGCTATTTTTTTCGACATCATAAACACTCCATCTCCTTCTATCTTTTTAACTCTTTCTTTTATCTTTCTCTATTTAAGAATGGCCCCTTAGTGTTTTTCAGTACACTCAGTACAGTTCCTTAGCATATCACAGGAGTTGCACATTTCGGCTTTATCACTAGCTACAAGGCAAAAAGTACCTTCAATCTTCCAACAATCTTTAAATTCGTTGACTGAAACAAGGTTGCTTTGGTTGGCACCCGCTCCTCCTTTGCAATTGCGCCGATACCAGCAGGAATACATAGAAGTCAAATGCTTTACTCCAGCGATGTTTAAACCCTTTTTATGCATAAGATATTTAATGAACTTGAGTCTTTTAACGTCATTGCTTGAATACTTACGTTGATACCCTGTCCTATCTGGACGTATAAGCTCATTTCGCTCCCAGACTCTTAGGGTCTCGGGATGTTCTTCTAGCAACTCTGACACTGTGCCTATGGTATATAGTCCTTGATCATCATCAAACATTGTTTTCCCCATCCAAACCATTTATTCTTATCCATTCTACAGTGTGATCCTTATTAATCGTTTTTGCCCAATTGTAGGCTTAAAAAGTTGTTCATACTCTTGTTGTTTTCACAGTAAAGTATGATTTTGAAGAAAACCCATTCCCCATTTGAGAATTACAGATACCTTGCTTTTCAAAATAATTATAGATAGCTTTACGCAAGGCGCTTACGCCCAGATTGGAACAATGCTGTTTTTTTTCAGGCAACCCATCCAAGCAATCAATGACCTCTTGTTCGGTGATTGTAATGGCCTCTTCAAGGCTCTTGCCCTTTGCTAAAACTGTTATCATACTACTGGTTGCAATCGAAGCAGTGCAGCCAAAAACCAAAAAACTAATATCTTTGATTTTCCCATCCTGTACCTTAAGATAGATGGTTAAAGAATCTCCACAATTCGGTTCTCCAACCGTTCCTACTCCATCTGCCTCCTGCATACTCCCAACATTCTGTGGACACTTGAAATGCTCCATCACTTTTTCTGAGTACAATTTCGATCACCACCCCTATATAAAATAATTATACATTACTATTTAAATAGTTTCAATAATTATATTGATGTTTTACGCGTAATAGAATTTGAAGTTGTCGTCTTTGGAAATAAACTTTATTAGTTAATGCTCAGACGAACAAAGAAATATGACCAAAAATAATGCTCATGCAATTTCTGGTCATATTTCATAAATTTAAGCTCAATTCTTATCAGTGTTGTTTTCAAAGAACAATTTTACCCCAGATTACACGTAAAGCCTCCGCGGCCGGACATTCATAACGAGTAATTGGGTGACCTAAAGCGATTGCTTGGGGGACCATTGGGTCAAAGGGTATCCTACCAATTACCGCTACCCCAAGTTGCAAACATAGCTCCTCGATTTCCTGTGAAACCTCGTGGTTGATATCCCATTTATTAATGATGACATCCGTAGGAATCTTGAAATGCCCTGTCAATTTTATAACTCGTTCCAAATCATGTTTACCTGACTGCGAGGGTTCAGTGACCACGATTACCTGCTGACAGCCCGTGATTGTGGAAATCACCACACACCCAATCCCTGGGGAGCCATCAATCAACACCGACTTGTTCTGGCGTCGTGCCTCATCCCGAGCCAAACGTCGCACTTCCGCCACTAATTTCCCAGAACCATCCGCAGCTAAGTAGAGCTCAGCATGGGCAAAATCCCCTACAGCGGTTTCTGACAAAAAGACCTTCCCTGTTCCCTCGGGATAAAGCTTAATCGCTTGAGTGGGACAAGCATAGACACAGGCAGCGCATCCTTCGCAACGCTTGGAATCGATAAACGGAAAAGGCTCATTGGGTCGTATGCCCTCCCCTACCTGAACTTTTTCAATAATAGCCTCATAGCGGCATACTTCCTCACAGCGCTGGCAATGAGAACAAAGCAGATAATCAATACGAGCCGTCTGATTTCCTACATATTCTGTTTCTTTTTTGACCTTATGGTCAAGAACTAGATGTAAATTAGGAGCTTCAACATCGCAATCTGCGACAATCATCGCTTCCGCCAGCTCAGCAAACGCCGCCGTAACGGTTGTTTTTCCAGTTCCACCTTTGCCTGAAATGATGGCAATCTGTTTCATGCTCTATCCACCCCAGCTCTCCTCTGGTTGACTTCCGTGACTATGCGCTCGCTCAGCGACTTGAACAAGTCGGCCCACTTAGATTCGTGTATTAAGTTCAGCCCTTGGGAGTATATTTTAGCAATTTCCAAATCAAATGGAATACTCCCTATGAGGGTAATGTCCTCAAGGGTGCAATACTCACGAATCAGGGGGCCACCATCATCCTTATTCAGAATTACTGCAAATTCTAAACCCATTTCCCGCATCAGTCGAACGGCAATCTTTAAATCATGCAGACCGAAGAGCGTGGGCTCCGTCACTAACAACGCGAGGTCGCTTCTTTCGGCAGAGTGGATCACACTACAGGAACTCCCTGGAGGACAATCGGCCACGATTACTTCCTCCACTAGCGAGGGCTGTTCCTTCTCGTGGCGGCGTAACTCACGAATTACGGGGCCAGCGAGGGATTCTCCTTCTTTTAAGACGCCTTGTAAACATTGCAAGCCTTCCCGTTCTCCTTCATCTATTTGTCCAAGCGGTCGCTGCACTTCCTCCACAGCCCCTTCGGGACAAACGATACCACAGGTGCCACAGCCATGACACAGTTCAGGGAATACCAATACTTGTCCACCTACCACCGCTAGGGCATGATATTGACAAGCCGCACTACACTTTCCACACAGCGTGCACGCTCCATTAATTTTTGGATACGGTAAAAAAACTGTTGACGTCGTTCTGATTTGCGGGTGCAAAAATATAAATCCGTTCGGTTCTTCCACATCATAGTCAACGTAGGTTGTTTGACGATGTGGTGTCCAACTAAGAGCCAAATTCACAGCTACGGTCGTTTTACCGGTTCCACCTTTGCCACTAAGCACGGCCAACCTCATTTAAAATTCCTCCCTAGACAAGCCATCCTTCCGAACGATTTGTTTAACGTTCTCCGGCATGTGCTGCACCAGCTTCACTGATCTTAGCCAAATGACCTTCTTTCCAAGCCGTAATGGCCTCGATCAATGTCATGCTTTCGCTTGCAGTGTATGCTGGTATGTTTCCAGCCTCGATCACTCGCAGAGCATTGGGACCCAAACTGCCTGTTATTAAAACCTCTACTTTTTCGTTCGCCATAAATTCTGCCGCAGCAATACCCGCCCCACCAGTTCCAGACAACGCCGGATTATCTTTATACTCCGCAGTACCCTGAGGGTTTTCAGAATCACAAAATAAAAAAAACGGACAACGCCCGAACCGATCATCGACAAACTGTTCGAGATCGCGCCCTCCTGTTGAAATAGCAATACGCATCTTACCTCATCCTTTCTATTGTAATGTAACCTAATATAAAACATATCAACAATTATTATTGAAGGTTTAGAAAAATAAGTTAATTTTTCTAACACTTCTAATAGTTCCGTTACCTCCTCTACTAATTAAAAATATATATTATTGCATAGATAATGTCAATAAAATTATTGATGTTTTGCGGAGTCATCTAACCGAACTTAATTTTTATAAGAATGGGCGTAAAACCACTACGCCTTCAGGCTAGTGGATGTAAGCCCATCCGTAGCTTAACCTTGGCTTTGAATGTGCTTCGCGATTATCTCTTTGCTGACGTTCTCTATACTGCAAGCAAAATATCCGTCCGACCAAAATATTTTTTTTCTTCCAAAATTGTTTTGATTAATACAAGTGGTTGTTGTTTTGCCTCCATATTCGATAGGTTGACATCTGCTTCAGAAGTCTGACGATATCCAATATGGATTGCGTAGGATTGTAGCTTGCTAACAAATGAATAGGGTCCTTGTCAACTTCCATTTCGATTATCTCAAAATCCTT
>JARLHU010000186.1 GCA_031292095.1 Desulfosporosinus sp. | reverse complement strand
GCCATTGTTGGCTTGTAACTACGTATGGAGCGGACGACGAGATTCGAACTCGCGATCCTCGGCTTGGGAAGCCAATGCTCTACCGCTGAGCCACGTCCGCATGATATAACAAATTAATTATAGACAAGCTTTGTCCATTCATCAAGGCGTTCAGCCTTCAGCTCAAGCTACGTCTAACTAATATTACAAGGGTCTTTCCGCCATTAATACTTTTATGATCATGGCTACCCTTTTCCCGACAAAGAGAATTATAAACGTTAAGATCAAATATGTCAACTCATTGATTCGGCTTTAATCTCGTTTTATTAGTTTTGTTTGAATATGACCCTTCGTATCGACAACAAATTCAATAGAATCACTTTTTGAAAAATGTAACTGAATCATATTATCATTTAACCCGTAAGAGACAATCTCATTTCCATCTGTGATCAAACTAAGCATATTACTTTCGTTCATTACTTGTCTTAATTCTTCTGGAAAATCGAACTCATATTCAGCACGTTCAATATTCTCTTTACTGGCTTCCAAACCGTTTTGTAATAGATATTTTTTAAAATATTCTCTTTTAATTTTTTCATATCTTTCTTTTTCCCATCCACTAAGCTCCACAATTTTATCTTTTTCCATAATATTCATCCCTTTCTTTATTAAAATCTACTATTTTAATACGATCATACAATAACCTCTCAAGATTTTGGTAAAATACAAATTCCAAGTCTCTTCTATTATTATACAGGAAATATTAAACGCTATACAAGTTCGCTTCACACCTCGTTTTCATGGCGAGGTGTGAAAATATTCAAAAGTTGACCGTCCGTAGTTTACAACTGATGGTCTTTCTCATTGAACGGCGCTGCAAGATGAAGTACAATTCCTGATAAAAATAAAGGGGTTCGCGCCTACTTTGTCGCGGAATCGTGTCTATAGATATAGAGATCCTGGTTACAACAAAAAGTTCTGATATTTTCCATACAGGAAATTATCAGAACTCTTGATTTTAAGTGGTGCCTCAGGACGGAATCGAACCGCCGACACGAGGATTTTCAGTCCTCTGCTCTACCGACTGAGCTACCGAGGCAAAAGAGTAGTGGTGACCCGTACGGGATTCGAACCCGTGTAACCGCCGTGAAAGGGCGGTGTCTTAGACCGCTTGACCAACGGGCCTTAATCGATGCACTATATTCGATATTCGTGGTTCGATCAAATCGTTTCGAATCTTGAACCTCGAATCACGAACTACGAAACTGGTGAGCCATCCGCGACTCGAACGCGGGACACCCTGATTAAAAGTCAGGTGCTCTAGCCAACTGAGCTAATGGCTCAAATAAGTACACCACGAATTTAAATATTACACTAATGTCGTCTATCTGTCAAGAATTTTGTTTGATTTTACTTTTAAGCAAGTAAAACGGTTTCTTCGCCATCTTGCGCCATTAACTAAAACATTTCACCGCGTACAATGGTTTGTTCTCTGCCCGGACCTATGGCGACCAAAGTAGCCGGCACACCTGTCAGCCCTTCAATCCGAAGGATATAATTTTGTGCGGCCTCTGGTAGATCTTCGAAGCGCCGGACATTGGTCAAATCTTCTTGCCAACCGGGCATTTCCTCATAAACTGGTTGACATTGCTTAAAGATCTTCTGACTTTGCGGGAATTCATGAATGATTTCTTCATTGACACGATATCCGACACAGATCTTAAGAATTTCAAATCCCGTCAGGACATCAAGTTTCGTGACGGCAAAATCAGAGATTCCGCTCACTCGAACAGCATAACGGGCAATAACTGCATCGAACCAACCGCAACGACGCGGCCGCCCGGTCGTAGTTCCGAACTCATGTCCATTAGCCCGCATTTGTTCCCCGGTCTCATCCAGAAGTTCTGTCGGGAAAGGACCTTCTCCGACGCGCGTGGTATAGGCTTTAATTACACCAATCACGCGGTCGATACGGGTTGGACCGACGCCTGCGCCTATACACGCTCCTCCTGCAATCGGATGAGAAGATGTTACATATGGATAAGTCCCATGATCAATATCAAGTAAGGTACCCTGTGCGCCTTCAAAGAGTACTTTCTTCCCAGCTCGAATGCATACGTCGATCGCCAGTGAACTATCTGCCACCATTGAACGAATTCGGTCGGCATAACCCAAGTACGCTTCATAAATTCCATCAAATTCCAGGGCTTCCGTACCATAGACTTTCACAAACAAGTTATTTTTTTCTACCAGATTACGGCGAAGTTTATCCGCGAACTCCTCTTTGTCCAGGAGATCAATGATTCGAATCCCAATCCGTGATGCCTTATCCATGTAGGCTGGGCCAATTCCACGCTTTGTCGTACCAATTTTATGCTCACCACGCGCTTCTTCTTCTAAACCGTCCAGTACTTGGTGGTAAGGCATAATCACCTGCGCATTACTACTAATCAGCAGTTTGCCCGTCTTAATGCCCCGTTTGGCAAGATAATCGAGTTCCTCCAATAAAACCTTCGGATCAATCACCACGCCATTACCAATGACACAGGTCTTGTCTTCATATAGA
The DNA here is from genome assembly GCA_031292095.1 of Desulfosporosinus sp. GTDB lineage: Bacteria > Bacillota > Desulfitobacteriia > Desulfitobacteriales > Desulfitobacteriaceae > Desulfosporosinus. The sequence continues at coordinate 13,488 of JARLHU010000186.1, read as the reverse complement.
ATTCCCGAAGGAATAAGATGGAGTTTAAATTCTTCTCCATTCGCAACCACAGTATGACCCGCATTGTTTCCACCCTGGAAACGGACAACGAGATCCGCCTTTTCGGCCAGGAAGTCTGTGATCTTACCTTTTCCTTCGTCTCCCCATTGAGAACCAATCAACACAACAGCAGCCATTAAAATTCCTCCTATCTATTCCAAACCCAGTCGCCTGAAAATATCATCCACGTGCCTCAAGTGATATTTTAAATCAAACAAGCCCTGAATTTCTTCTATAGTTAAATACTTTATAACACGGGCATCTGCTGAAACAACTTCGATGAAATCCAGTCCATTATCCCAGGCCTGAAAGGCATCTTGTTGAACCCAAGCATAGGCTTCCTCTCGCATACATCCGTGTTCAACTAAGGCCAAGAGAACGCGCTGGGAAGAGGTCAGTCCAAATGTTTTCTGTAGATTTCGTTTCATCTGCTCTTCACGAATCTTAAGTCCGGAAATCACGCGCGTCATCTGACGAAGCATATGGTCTAAAAGAATACAACTGTCCGGAAGGATGATCCGCTCCACTGAAGAATGGGTCATATCCCGTTCATGCCAGAGTGCAATATTTTCCATTGCCGCCAAAGCATTTCCCCGCAGAAGCCGCGACATGCCCGCCACCTGTTCGCATACGATCGGATTGCGCTTATGCGGCATCGCGGAGGATCCTTTTTGTCCTTCAGCAAAGGGTTCCTCGACTTCGAGAATATCTGTTCGTTGCAAATTGCGAATCTCCGTTGAGATTTTTTCGAGCGACCCGCCAATTAAGGCCAAGGTGGTCATAAAATGTGCGTGCCGGTCCCGTTGCAAAATCTGATTACTTACCAAAGCCGTTTCCAATCCCAAGTGCTTACAAACGGCCTCTTCGACTTCAGGCGCAACGTTCGCATACGTTCCTACAGCTCCAGAAATTTTTCCAGCACTTACGGTCATGATGGCTTGGTCAAGACGTTCGTCTTGACGGTCGATCTCAGCGATCCATAAAGCCAGCTTCAAGCCAAAGGTCAGCGGTTCGGCATGAATTCCGTGAGTCCGACCGACCATCACGGTATATTTACTTTCCAAAGCTCGTTTGACCAAAGCGTCTCGAAACGCTTGAAGATCTTTCTTCAGTAACCGCCCTGAATCTCGTAAGACAAGACTCAGGGCTGTGTCCTTGACATCTGAAGAGGTCAAGCCGAGATGAAGGTGCTTTCCCGCCTCTCCGATCTCCTCGACAACTGCTTGCAGAAAAGCGATCAGATCATGACGCACTACGGCCTCAATTTCCAAGACGCGCTTCGGGTTCACTTTCGCTTTGGCTCGGATTTCTGCCATAGCTTCAAGTGGGATTTCTCCCCGCTTAGTCATAACCTCGGCAACAGCTAGTTCGACTTCTAACCAACGTTCATATTCATAGCCGTCCTGCCATAACTTTCCCATTTCAGGGTGAGTATATCGATCGAGCAACAACCTTCGCCCCCTATCATTTCGTAGCATCTCGCTCATTATGCCATGACAATCAGGTTATACCTTTGCCACTATATCCCGACCCACAACAATACCCGTCGCTGAAGCCTGCATCAACCCGCGGGTAATTCCTGCTCCATCACCGATGGTATATAATCGGGGAATCGCTGTTTCAAAGTTCGATTGAACTATGACCTTTGAAGAATAGAACTTAACTTCAACCCCGTATAATAACGTATTTTTTGAATACATGCCTGGAGCAATTTTATCAAAGGCCTTGAGGGTTTCTATCAGAGAAGTTAAGTACCGTTCCGGCAACACATAACTGAGATCGCCCGGAACTGCGGAGAGTAGGGTCGGAGTGGTGGTCGATTGACTCAGACGACTTACATTGGTCCGCTTGCCTTTGAGAAGGTCTCCCAAGCGCTGGACCATCACACCCCCGCCGGTCAACATGTTCGCGAGCCGGGCAATATAACGCCCATATTCAATCGGTTGATTAAAGGGCTCTGTAAAGCGAGTTGACACTAATAAAGCAAAGTTCGTATTTTTAGTTTTCTTCTCAGGATCAGCATAACAATGCCCATTCACTACGCCGATCCCTCCGTCGTAGTGCTCTTCAGAAACCACACCACCCGGGTTGACGCAGAAACTTCGTGTTTTCAGATCATACGTGTCCGAATAATAAACCAGCTTTGGTTCGTAAAGATCCCGCGTTAGATGATCCATAATAGAGTTTGGAACCTCGACCCGTACTCCGATGTCTACTTCATTATTTTCAGTTACCACACCTAAACGAATAGCCTGCTCCGCAAGCCAATTTGCACCCCCACGACCCGGAGCTGCAACCACAAAACGAGCAGACACTTCATCTACTTCTTGTTCATCTCTGCGTTGAATAGTTGCCCCGCCAACTCCTTCGGGGGTGGCCAAAATATCCCTAACGTCAGCAAGTTCCCAAAAGGTTGTATTCGTCTTGTTCATGAGATGCTCATACATGCCCTTCAACACATCATAGGCCAGCTCTGTTCCTAAATGGCGTACAGGACAATGAATTAGCTGAATGTTGTAGCGTGATGCCTCGTATTGAATCTCTTCAACCCGGCGGGTGTCTAAACCGTACACCTTTTCCTGCGCGCCAAATTGACGGTAAATGGAATCCGCATAATTAATCAGTTCCTGAGCTTGTTCCTCCCGCATATATTCCATTAATCGACCGCCAACTGCAGGACTTAAAGAAAGCTTTCCATCACTAAAGGCCCCCGCACCCGACCAGCCTCTGGTAATTGCACAGGGGTTACACCCGACGCAAATACCAGTCGCACGGGCAGGGCACTTTCGCTTGTCAATAGTTCTTCCTTTATCCACAATCAGAATCTTTAAATCCTTATTGTGTTTTGATAACTCTAGAGCTGTAAAAATTCCAGCCGGACCCGCTCCTATGATTAAGACGTCCACTTCATGTTTCAATATGTATCTCCTCCTAGAGCCGTTAACTTTTACCGACAGGCAAAGAACCTCTAGTCACAAACAATTTCATCTTAACAATCCAGCAACTCCTTGTCAATCCAATCACCGAACATTCATTATAAATATACATAAAACATTCGGCATTTTCAGCGAAGCAGAGAGGACGGGGGCGGCAGCAAGAGAACTGTTCCCTCTGCTTCCCGTCCCCGTCCTCTCTGTTTCGCATCCCCTCGCCAACGAATTGGTAAGGGGAACCAAGCTTAAGCTGTTTGATGTTGTCGTTCAAGGTTTACAAATTTAGTGAATTCTTTAAGAAAACCCAATTCGACCGTTCCTACCGGACCATTGCGGTGTTTGGCGATAATCAATTCGGCGATGCCTTTCTTCTCCGAGTCATGATTGTAATACTCATCACGGTAAATAAACGAAATCACATCCGCATCCGCTTCAATTGCCCCAGATTCCAACAAATCCGACATAATCGGCCGTTTGTCCTGGCGTTGTTCAACACCCCGGTTAAGCTGGGACAAGGCAATGACGGGGACTTTCAATTCCCGGGCAAGTCCTTTGAGGGTTCTAGATATCTGAGCTACCTCTTGCTGTCGACTTTCTGTCTTTTTCCCAACCGACAATAACTGCAGATAATCAATCACGATCATCCCCAGATTATGTTCCATCTTTAAGCGACGAGCCTTGGAGCGAAGTTCTGCCAAGGAAATCCCCACTGTATCATCGATAAAGATTGGGGCATCAGAGAGAGGCCCCACCGCCCGAGTCAGTTTTGGCCAATCGGCATCAAGCAATTCTCCGGTCCTTACGCGCTGTTGATCGACCATCGCTTCTCCGCAAAGCATCCGTTGCACCAACTGTTCCTTGGACATCTCCAAGCTAAATATAGCGACAGGAACCTTGGCTCGAACCGCCGCATTTTGAGCCATATTTAAAACCATGGCAGTTTTTCCCATGGATGGCCGCCCAGCAATAATTACTAAATCTGAAGGCTGCCACCCCGATGTCATTCGATCCAGTTCCGTAAAAAAGGTGGGAACACCTGTAAGATTTCCCTTATTAGCATAGAGATATTCAATTTTTTCAAACGTCTCGAGGAGAACATCGCGAATGAAGCTAAACCCATCTTTTACGCGCCGCCGCGAAAGGTCAAGAATAAGTTTTTCTGCTTCTTCGAGGAGACCGCGCGCCTCTTCTCCTGGCTCATAGCCCCGTTCTAAGATACTGCTTGTCGCACGAATGAGCTGACGAAGAAGAGCTTTTTCTGTCACCAGTTTAGCATAATACTCCACATTGGCCGCTGAAGGGACTGAACGGGCAATCTCCGAGATGGTTGAAATTCCGCCCACCTGTTCCAAACGCCCCTGCTGCCGCAAGATCTCCGCAACACTGACCAGATCGACCGGATCCCCTTTTTCGAAGAGATCACGAATCGCGGAAAAAATCAAACGATGATTATCTCTATAAAAATCCTCCGGTTGAAGCATTTCAAAGACAGAACTTCCAGCCTCCGGTTCGAGCATCATCGCACCCAAGACCGCTTGTTCGGCCTCTAAATTCTGTGGTGGAACTTTTATTAGTTCCATAAGTTCTCTCCTCCCGGTCATCCTTGCTCGCAATGGAACTACCTAACGAAAAGGGTAGCCTGTAGGGGCAATTCGTGAATTGCCCCTACAATTGTCAAAATACATGTTTCATTGCTTCTTCGATCGTACTGACTGCCACCACTTCAATACCTTGCAAACTCTGAGGTACATCAGCCATGTTTTCGAGTGGGATTAGAACCTTGCGAACTTCAACCTGCTTAGCTCCGAAAATCTTTTCGTAAATCCCACCGACTGGTTTAACCTTACCCTGAATGGAAATCTCTCCTGTGACGGCCACATCTTGGCGCAGTGGCTGTTTTTTCAACGCGCTGTAAATGGCTAGCGTAGTTGCTAATCCCGCTGAAGGACCGTCGATTTTCGCCCCGCCGACAACATTGACATGCACATCGTAATTGCGTAAATCTTCCCCGGTCAGATCACGTATGACAGCGGTAGCATTAAAGACAGCATCTCTGGCCATACTTCCTGCCGTTTCATTAAAGCGTACCGTTCCCTTGCCATCCCGTCCAGCAAAGGTGATCGCCTCGATTTCCAGCACGGAGCCCAAAAATCCGGATACGCCCAATCCCAAAATTCTTCCTATTTCCAAACCCGGTTGGACTTTCCTGAAAATATAAGGAGTAAGCCGGGCCGTACGCAGGACTTCATAAACATCAGCGCTTGTCACCTTAACTTCTTCTTGATCCAGGTTGCGATATCTCGCCAGACCATAGGCATCGGTCAAAATACTATTCGCTTTCCGTCCTTCGATCACATATTCACTGATAATTTCAGGCACATTGTCTTCCAAAGCCACTCCGAGTTTTTGGGCAGCTTGACGAATAATATGCTGAACATCTCCCGGCTCGAGAGGCACAAAAAAGACTTCCGAACAGCGGGAACGAATAGCAGGATTGAGTTCCGCTGGATCCCGTGTCGTAGCCCCAATGAGGACAAAATCAGCTGGCGCCCCCTCATCAAAGAGTTTCTTGATCCACTGAGGCACCTGGGGATTACCTGGATCATAATACGAAGAATCGAACGATACACGCTTATCTTCCAGTACTTTAAGCAATTTATTTAAAAGTAAGGGGTCCATTTCTCCAATTTCATCGATGAATAGAATGCCACCGTGAGCCTCGCTCACCAGCCCCATTTTCGGCTCCGGGATGCCTATATCTGCTAAGTCGTGCTTAGCCCCTTGGTAGATCGGATCATGCACCGACCCCATAAGAGGGTTGGTAGCATCCCTGGGATCCCATCTTAACGTCGTCCCATCCACTTCGATAAATGGGGCCTCTTTGGCGAAGGGAGAATGGGCATGATTCTTAATCGCTTCTAATGCGACCCGAGCCGCCGACGTCTTGCCGACTCCTGGAGGACCATAGATCAAGATATGTTGGGGGTAAGGAGTTGCCAACTTGGCCAACAAAGCTTGCACTGCACTTTCCTGCCCGACAATCTCTGCCACGGTCTGAGGACGCAAGACATCAAACGCTGAACACTTTAATGAAACAGTATTCATCTTTTCTAGTATAGCTAGCTTCTTGAGCGTTTGCGCATTTTCCGGACCAGACGTTTCTTGAAGGACTTGAATCTTGATTTCTTTGACGTAATCTTCATGCCGTTCTTGCATCTTTTCTGTGACAACACGTTCCAGCCGTTCTTCTACAGAACGCCGGGCAATAAGTTCCGCAATCTGTTCCTCGATCTCATCTAAGAGCTGTGGAATTTCCTGTAGCTTAGGAACCTTCTGGACAGTCGGATCATCGGAAACAATTTTGCGTAATCCGGCAACTCGTTCAACAAGTTCCTCCGAACGCATAAGTTTGAGTGCTTCCAACCTACTGGCTTTCAGAACGAGTTTGTCGGTTCCATGGTAATTTGAAAGCAAAACATAGAGCGCATCGACTTCTCGACTCCACTCTTCCTCATCCTGTAGCCGATCACCGAGATTCTTATGATCTAGCCATTTTGTCAAAAGCCCTTTCATCAGGGATCCCCTTTCGTGAGACCTGTTACGAGGCTCGATGCTCGAGGCTCGAGATTAGAGTTCGCACATTCATTCGAGATTTGTTTTATATATAAGCATTAAACTCCATCAAAGTGTTTCCACTATAAGGCGGAGACATGGACCTGGAGTGTTGCACTCACATCATGATGGATTTTTACATGAATCTCATAATTTCCAAGGGCTTTAATCGGTTCTTTAACCTCTAACTTGCGTTTATCCACTTCAACCCCATGCTGTTTTTTTAAAGCGTCGACAATCTCTTTGCTAGTCACTGAACCAAACAAGCGACCTCCTTCACCAATCTTGGTCTTGACTTCAATTTGGAGAGCATTTAGCTTACCTGCTAATTCAACCGCATTTTCCTTTTCTTTTTCCTTACGACGCTCTTCCAAAGCTTGTTTATGCGAGATATCCTGAATATTTCCGGTAGTCGCTTCAATCGCTAACTTTTTAGGAAAGAGAAAGTTTCGAGCATATCCGTCTGCAACTTCAAAAATCTGTCCCTTTTTACCCGTCCCTTTTACATCTGCTTGAAGAATAACCTTCATGTGAATTCCTCCTTACGATTCTTCTGGGAGATGACGAAAGTTAAAAACTAGGTCAAACAGTCCAAACATTATGAGACTGATGACACTGAAAAAGAAATAAAAAAAGCTCGCTATGATTAATGCCAATTTGAGAAAGCGGGGAATCTTAGGCGATTGCAATAAATACAAAAACACTGAAGTACCCAGCACCAAAGTTAAGGCCCCGTAGACAACCATTATGTTGATTCCTAGGCCACGAACAACAGTCCAAGCAAATTGATCCCCTAGAAGATAGCAAGCAAGACCCAAAACCGCGCCCCAAACAGCATACCAGGGCAAACTCCAACGCGTGAATGAAATCCGTCCTTCGTCCTCTTTAAACCAACGCCTAACAATATAGAAAACCAATCCAAACTCAATCGCAGCAGAAATTGCTGCGAGACTGGGAGTTATTAAAGCATAAAATCGAATTCCTTGTTGTAAGAAATCTCGAACTTGCACCTCGTTAATCCCCTGTTGTTGGATCACTGCCAGCAATCCCGAAGCTTGGTATTGCAGTACGATCATATTAATCATATCACTCACAGTTTTGGTATCAAATCCTTGCGACATGAAAGAAAGGGTTGGTATCGCACCTAGAGCTGCTGCCAACATAACACTCCAAAAGAAAGTCTTCCGCACTGGCCAATGTTTATGCCAACCCCAAACACCCAGTAACCCTGCCAGGGGAACGAGACTCATCTGATTAAAGGCTGTTATTCCTAAAACAAGCAACGGTGCAACATAACCAATCATTAGAAAAACCGTGGCTACAAGCAACCCTCTTCGACGGCCAACCAAAAACACGGCGAGTAACATGAGTACTTCCCAGATAACTCCCCATGTTCCCCAGGCGATCCCCAACCCAGGAAAGGTCAATAGAATCGTACCAGCTAGATAGTTTACAACCGTTTCATCACTCATAAACATGTGCCAATCTCCTATTAACTTAGTCTTCAGGGGCGAGATAGCTCAAGAGCAAACTAAAATCTCCCCACTGCTTTTCAAGGTTCATCTCATCGGCATCTTTTAAGCTCTCAAGGCGTTGTAAAAGCATGCGATCAAGCCGGGAAAAATCAAAACCCAACCGTCTTGCCAGCAAATAACTCATACCCACAAGATCAGCCAGCCCCTGAATCAGCTCTGCCTCTGAACCACAAAGTGTCCCATGATGAATAAGCCACTGTGCCTGAATTAAATTAACCTTTAGTTCATCAATAGCTCTTAAGCCTTTTACAACATCAACTTCAAAATGTTCCAGGGTTGCCCCCTCCTAAAGTCCATTTTTCTCAGTGACCTCGTTCAGCTAAAGCTAAACATCCTGACACATAACGATACTTACAAACAGTTCGTGATAAGTATACAAATCTCCTGCACTTCACGGGCATGAAAATTTCGCCAATCCACTTCATAATAGTGCTGTTGCGTTGCGGGATGGGGGTCCGATATGCAAAAAGGGAGCTCTCGCTCCCTTTTTCTACTCTACACTATATGGTAACAAGGCAATACTACGAGCCCGTTTGATAGCCAAGGTCACTTGGCGCTGAAGCATTGCGCAGTTTCCCGAAATACGACGAGGCAATATTTTGCCACGATCTGTAACATATTTGCGTACTTTATGTGTCTCTTTGTAATCCATCGACACAACTTTATCCACACAAAAACTGCATACCCGCTTACGTGGGCGACGTCCGCGTTCACGTTTCATACTAATTCTCCCCTTCCCCTATTTAGAATGGGATGTCATCATCCAAATTTACTTCATGTCCAAATGAGCCAGTTTTGTTTGGTGAGTTCGATTCCGTCCCCCCACCCCCGCTGTCCTTTGGACTTAATAAATGAACATTTTCAGCAATAACCTCTGTAACCCAACGTTTTTGACCGTCTTGACCGGTATACGTACGGACCTGGATTCGGCCATCTGCAGCTGCCATTTTCCCCTTGGCCAAGTAATTGGCACAGAACTCAGCAAGCTGTCGATAAACCACACAGGGGATAAAATCTGCCTCTCGCTCTCCCTGAGCGTTTTTGTAATTCCTATCAATCGCTAGTGTAAAATTAGCTACTGCTACACCACTTGGAGTATAGCGTAACTCGGGGTCTTTCGTTAAACGGCCAATCAAAACGACACGATTCAACATATGTTCCCCCACCGTCCTTTTAGTCTTCTTTTCTAACCGTCAAGAAACGGATTACATCGTCGGAAATTTTCATAACCCGTTCGATTTCCTGGGATGTTCGGCCTTCGCCTTCAAAATTCATCAGGATATATTGACCTTCTTTATAATCTTGGATTTCATAAGCCAACCGACGTTTACCCCACTTTTCTACCGTCAAGTTATCGCCGCCATTGCTGGCTACGAGCCCACTCAAACGGTCAACCAGTGCTGTGGTTGCCTCTTCATCTAGATCTGGCCGGATGATATAAAGTAATTCGTACGCTTTCATATTTGCACCTCCCCTCGGACTAAGCGGCCCCGTTGAACGGAGCAGGGATATTTAGACTACCAAGCAGAAATTATACCATGTTATACCTGGAAAAGCAACTTTAATTTACCCAAAATAAAATGTATTGTGCCTTTGACGATGTCTTTGAGCTTTAGGCGCATTTAAGTAAATGACCAGTCGGCTCAACTCAGAGGTCAGAAGCCGGATGTTCTAGATCGTTGTCTTCCCTTTCTGATCTCTGATCCCTGTTATCCGACCTCTGGTTTTACACATTAAACCGGAAATGAACAATGTCTCCGTCCTGCATGATATACTCTTTGCCTTCCAAGCGAACTAACCCTTTATCTCTGGCACCGTTCAAGCCGTTGTGCTCCACAAAATCTTTATAGGAGACCACCTCAGCCCGGATGAATCCATGTTCAAAATCTGTGTGAATTACCCCAGCAGCCTGAGGTGCTTTTGTCCCCTGATGAATCGTCCACGCTTTCACTTCGATCGGACCTGCCGTAAAAAATGTCATTAAGCCCAACAAATGGAATTCGACCCGGATTAATCTATCTAGGCCTGACTCCTCGAGCCCTAAATCCTGTAGGAAAACTCCTTTTTCCTCTTCCTCAAGTTCAGCAATTTCCGCTTCAATCTGAGCACAGACAACTACGGCTTCCGCTCCCTCTTCAGCCGCGATCGCCATAACTTGCTGAACGTAGGGATTCTCGGTTGCAGTAGAGAGACCCTCCTCACTGACATTGGCAACGTAGAGCACTGGTTTCAAAGTCAAAAGTGAAAATCCCTTGAGAATAGCACGTTCCTCTTCCGTAAAGGTCAGAGAGCGAGCCCCTTTTCCCTGGTTAAAGACTTCCGTCAATCGTTCCAAAAGGCCCACTTCACCTTGTGCCTTTTTGTCCCCAGTTTTTAATAGTTTAGATGAACGACCCGCTCGTTTCTCCACACTCTCCATGTCTGCTAAGACTAACTCCAGGTCTATCGTCTCAATATCCCGTTTTGGATTAACGGTTCCTTCGACGTGAATCACATTCTCGTCTTCAAAGCAGCGCACAACATGCACAATGGCATCGACTTCACGGATATGGGAGAGGAATTTATTTCCTAATCCTTCTCCTTTACTCGCTCCCTTGACGAGTCCGGCAATATCCACAAATTCGACGGTAGCTGGAACAATCTTTTTGGGATGAACCATCTCAGATAGTTTCTGCAACCGGAAATCTGGCACTTCTACCATTCCCACATTTGGATCGATGGTACAAAATGGGTAATTCGCCGCTTCTGCACCTGCTTGGGTGATTGCATTAAACAATGTTGATTTACCGACATTAGGCAAACCTACAATTCCTGCATGTAATGTCATGCTTCGGCCTCCTTATTAATAAGCTGACAAGCATCTCTAAAGATATTTGTGATGTTTTCTTTAACTCATCCTATTCCCTATTTTCTGCCACACTTGGAATGATTTCTTTTAAATTGCGTTCAAGTTTGATCCGAGGAATCCAAGCCTGATGTTGACAACCTAAGCACAGAATCCTAAAATCCATCCCCGTTCGCATCACTTTCCAATCTGTGCTTCCACAAGGGTGTGGTTTACGAAGACGAACAATGTCTCCTACCTTCAACGGAATCATCTGTTAACCCCCTTGATCGAGGTTCGAGGTTCGAAGTTCGAGGTTCGAATATTAAAAATCTTACTTCGCTTCTCACATCGCACTTCGCATATTTAGTCCGCTATTTAAGTTGCGTTTAACTATGCTACATAAGAGTCTTATCGTACTTCATCTTCATCTACTTCGTCCTCTAAGGATGAAGGTTTCAGGGGATCTGTCACAATTATACTTTGGAACTGGGGTGTACGAATTCCTTCTTTCAGAAACGCACTGTGAATTCGCCGACGCAGTTCACGTTCTAGGCTCCACTGTTCATTGGACTTGGTAAAAGCAATGACACGTAAAACGACATTGCGCTCCCCGAATTGGGTTACGCCTTGAACTGTGGGAGCTTCAATAATTTTCTCTCCAAATTCTGTGCTGACTTCTTTACAAACTGCGCTCATCACTCCCATTGCTCGGTCAAGGTCTTCATCATAGGGGACCTGAATTTCAACCTGGGCTAACATCTTCCCTCGGCTAAAGTTTGTAACGGCTGTAATGCTACCATTGGGAATGATGTGAAGTTCCCCACCCCAGGCCCTGATATGAGTTGTCCGAATCCCGGTCTCTTCAATAGTACCCGTAAATTCCCCTGTTTTTACTAATTCTCCAACCGAAAACTGATCCTCAAAAAGAATAAAAAAGCCACCAATGATATCTTTAACCAAACTCTGCGAACCAAAGCCTAGGGCAACTCCTAGGACACTGGCCGAAGCTAGTAGGGTTCCTGTATCTATGGGGAAAAGTCGCTCGAGGATATGCAGAATCACCGTAAAGGTAATCCCATAAAACAACATACTGCGCAGGAGCGAAAATAACGTATTTCCTTTACGCTCATCTAGAAGATGTCTTCCTTTTCGATCTACTAACATGCGCCTGAGTAGATAAATAAGCAACCCATATGTAACCCGTGCAAACACGAGGATGATAACAAAATAAAGTACGATATTTAACGTAGCAAGTCCAAATTTGTGCCAATCAAAATTGAGAATATCTTCTGGAATCAATGAGACATTCATTGTATAGCTATTAATCCCCTTCCAAACTTGAGCCACTTTGAGCTACTTCTTTATCCTAGGCTTAAGTTTTCTTCTTCTTTGTCTGATTTATACAATCAGAACCCCACTATCCTTTTAGGTCAGTGGCAGTTTTGAAGTTAGGCACATTCAAGAAAATAACCAGTCAGTATGCCAGTCTATTTCGTGTCATACTGCGTTGGTATGATTACCTAATAGCCCCACTATGAGGTAATCATACCTCCTTGTCTGACCCAAAATATCCAAGGCATCTTTGACTTGTTATTTTCTTTCATATGCCTTAAAACCATACTCCTTTGCCAAGTGAAAGCGGTTCGAGTAGTTTCTGACTAAGTTGTGCTGAAAAGGCCTGATCTAAAGCATGAAAAATCTCTAACAAATAAGGATAAAAGCTTGAATTCAGAATGAGGTTATTAATACTTTCACTTACGCCTAATTTCAAGAGCGGGGAAAATAACCCCGCCAAAACAGCCAAACCTATCAGAGCACTTAAAGCCCCGAACATGAGACCCCCTCCACGGTTAAAAGCCCCTCCCCAACTTCCAAAAGGACGGAGCAAAATTGCAACCAAGAGCTGCAGTAATACCACCACAACAGTAAAAACGCAAGCAAAGGCGATAAGGCTCAGAATGCGCTCGGTAAACATCCCCGCTAAACGTTGTGTCACTTGTTCAATTGCTTGTGGTATCTGTACGCTAGGTTGGTTCAAAGGGGCCAAAATATTTTGCCATTCTGGAGGTAAGGCCCCCAAAATATTCTCTAAAGCCTGTTGTTGCAAGGTACCGGCTTTGGATTGAACAGCGGGAAGCATCACTCGATAGATCACGGGCTCTAACCATTGCTGAAGTGGAAAATATTGTTCGGCCCAGTGAAGAGCAGCCATGTATTCCCACGAAGCTACTACAAAACCCACAATGCTACTCAAAAAATTAATAATGCTCGTTATTAGGCCTCTTTGATAACCATGTAAAGCTCCCAACAGAATAAACCCTAAAATGAGCACATCAATAAGATTCATATATAACCCCCTTGTCTTATTATTAATTTATATTTCCACTTAGGCACATTCAATCAAATAACCAGTCAGTATGCCAGTCTATTTCGTGTCATACTGCGTCGGTATGATTACCTAATAGCCCCACTATGAGGTAATCATACCTCCTTGTCTGACGCAAAATATCCAAGGCATCTTTGACTTGTTATTTTCTTTCAT
>JARLHU010000185.1 GCA_031292095.1 Desulfosporosinus sp. | reverse complement strand
TATCCGTTTGACCTGCCAACCAGTAATGAATCGGACAACCTTTACGATTAACCACGTATAGTTTATTCGCTGAACCGTCCATGTTTGCTTCTCCCTTGAAACTCACTAAAGTATATTTAGAGATACTAGTAACCAAAATTTTGAAAACGAATACGTTTACCAAGACAGCCACCCCAGCGGTGTTCGCCCAGATATGTGCATCAAGCACGGTTTGGAGGCGAGGGTCGCAAGGCCCTTAGCCTACGTTCGCCCGAATATGTGTATTCGTTACGGTTTTAATGTGAGGAGCTTTTATCTCGGTGGTCTTTTCCCATTTTGAAGATCTTCTGTGGTCAACCCAAAGGTGTACTGAAAATGTGGCAAATCAACAATGGATTTATACGTGCCGCCCCACTCAAGCCCTACTTGTTCCCCTAAACGACCCATTAAATGAAACTTCGTGGATCATTTGATTTGTGGTTATTGTTAAAAGGTGCGGCGTCAAATGCTAATCCCCAATTGTGATAAGAGTCTCCGCCTCTAGCATTGCTGACTATTGGACCAAGTATAGTTCTACCATGAGCATATAGCCTATCAGACTCGTCCCATGGCAGGATACTATTAACCCAGATATATCCACACGAACTCATTTACCAAGACAAGCCATCCCGTCAGGTTCACCCAGATTTGTGAATCGAGCACGGTTTGGAGGTGAGGTAGCTAGGATATAACTACGAATAATTCATCTACACATTTCTTCTACGGTGTCTTGTCAGTAACTTCACCCCAACAGCCAAAAGGAGTATCGAATATCCCAATCCAAATAACGCTGAGCTCCCTGCTCCAAATAACATTGAACCAATAACCGTTACTGCTGAAATCGAGCCTAAAATTAGTAAGATTATACCAAAGGCCTTTCCGCCTTGATTTACGGTTGCGTATTTTGTTTGGGGGGGTAAGTTTCCGCCCAAATAATGGCCAGGATCATATTGATGCTCTTGCCACTCTTGTAGATCATTTAGAAATTCTGGGGGATGGTTTCTTTTCATTTTTGGCATTCCTTCTCCTCCATTTAAAAAGGCTAAAATATTACGCCGATATTTTTCGGACTCCCTAGCAAAACTCTCCGCCCGCGATAACCAGTCGCCGAAGAATACACCCTTGCCCTATGTAAATTGAATAATTGTAGTCCTTAAAAATATTGGAGCTGCTATGGTATTTCCAATTTGTTCCGAGCAATACTAACTATCTTGAACTACGACGTTAATTTTTATGAAAATGATATTCCCTACATCGCCAAGCCTTGACGTTAAGGGTTTTAGGAGCTTATTATTAGGATTGTAGATGTTATAGTCAAAATCGATCTTATCTTACCAATACCATGATAGAAACGGAGTCACATTTTGGAAAAAACAATTAATGGCGAAAAATTATGGACTAAACCTTTTTCTATTCTTATGATTGTAAATCTTATAGCTTATACTTTAATTTACATGTTAATGGCAATTTTACCCTTATTTATACTACATATTGGTGGCAGCAAATTTATGGCAGGCGTTATTTCAGCAGTATTTACTTTTACATGTTTTATTACACGCCCATGGTTTGGTAATTTGCTGGATGGTAAGAGAAGAAAAACAATATTGCAAATAGGAAATGTAATATTATTAATCTCTGTAATAGGTTATAGCCTATTCAACTCTATTGCTATGCTTTTGATATTGAGAGTAATCCAAGGTATTGGATGGAGTGCAGTAAGTACATCCACCAGCACTATAGTTTCAGATTTAATTCCGCCCTTTAAACGATTCGAAGGGATAGGATATTATGGTATGTCAACATCTATTGCCTTAGCTATTGGTCCTGCTCTTGGGCTATATATTGTAGAGAATTTCAATTATTCTACATGCTATATTGTAATAGCTATTTTAGAGATAATCGTGTTGACTCTGGGATTTCTATTAAATTATGAGCATCACAAAAAGGTAGAAAGACTAAAGAAATCAAATCAACTACCAGTAATTTTTGAAAAAACGGCTATTCTGCCTTCAGCTATTTTTTTCTTTGTTGCCATAAGTTACTCTGGAATTTTGACCTTTATTCCTTCATATGCAGTTAATACAGGTATAAGAAACATCAGTATGTTTTTTATTGTATTTGCAGCAGCATTATTCATAACAAGACCAGTTACAGGCAAGATTGCTGACCACATTGGAGCTACAAAAGTAATTTTACCAGGTTTGGTGCTTTTAATAATATCCTTATTATTATTAACTAAGTCTACTTCACTTCTTATGTTTTTAGTTGCAGGGGTATTTTATGGTCTTGGTTATGGCTCAGTTCAGCCTGTATTAAATGCATTAGTGGTTACTTTCGCTCCTGTTGAAAGAAGAGGATCGGCAAACGCAACGTTTCTTGCTGCAAACGATATTGGCATGGGGATTGGGGCTATAATGTGGGGATTAGTATCTCAAAACTTTGGATTTGCGTATATATATCTGTTCTCATCTTTTTTAATTGCTTTATCTATTATTGTTTACTTAGTTGTATTAAAACATAGAGTAAATACCCATGCGAACTCGTCCCAAAAAACGTCATTAGGTTTGCCTTAGTGAAGCAGCTAGCTTTTATATAGGATGGAGCAAACTTTGAGTATAACCCCGTGCTGCCAAAAAAGCTCTGGTTGCCTCTATTCGGTTTTACCCCAAAATCTCCCATTCTTCAAAAAACAAAATGCCAGAGTATTCTGGTGTGTTGAGCATTGCTTCCACAGTGTCAACCCCCTCTCTTTGTAAGATTATACCATAGATTAAAGGACGACAACAGTCCATTTAAAAGCAGCACTTTTCCAATTACACCAAGAGGCGGATTAAATCGCGTATCATGATCTGCCTCTTCTTTTTGGTCTATTTCACTGCTATCCTTTATAAAGGCACCCACTTAACAAACCGTTAAGGGGTGCCTCTTGTCTGGAACTCAGCTTATTTTTGTTCCTTAGTTTTTGCAGTCATTCTCGCAGCAGCTTTGTACCCGCAACAGTGAGCAGTATCACTCCGCTCCCTTTTCCAGCCTTTTCCCCAACCAGTTCCATGATCACTTTTTCGAAAAAATCGGCTACGGCGAAGGCTAGTTCCTTGTTCCCTTCGCAAAGAAAGTTAGTCGCTACCTTTTCAATTACTTCTGGCTCTGGCAAATCCGGCAATGCGTCTAATGTTTCAAATAAAAGCTGCCTTTCACTTTTCTTTTCAAGTTGGCAAGCTTTTTCAGTCGCTTCTTGAACATAGTCCGGTGTTACATTTATTGCTTGGAATCCAACGATCCCAACGTTTGAAAGAAAGCAAAAATGCACCTTGGAATCCAGCCCCAAATGGAAATAGAAATACTCAAATAAAAGAAATCCGTCTATCTTCCTTAAAATTTTAACGAAAATTAAAGGTTTGTATTATATCATAAACTATGGATACTTCGTGCTAATAAACGTATAAGGAAAGGACCCATAGAAAAGGAGGATGATTTTGTATCTATGAATCAATTCTGACCTATGACATCCAAAATGAAAACAAGCAATGGAAAGGATTTATGCATAGATTTGAGTATAATCTAAAGAAACACTATCCCAAGCAAAAAAACTTCTATTAGGAGGCGCTATAATTTGTCGTTTGACATTCGAGGATTCCACATATTTAATCAATTCGCAGGCCATCACGCATTTATTGATAACAGTTTTGCTTTTTTTGCGCAATATTCACTTGAACTATATATCGTTCTCTTTATTATCGCTTGGCTTACCCTGCCAAAGTCTGAAATTGGGCAACGTCACGCCTTAGTCATCATGGGTTTAGCAGGTGTGTTAGGGTTAATTATTAACGTGATTGTATCGCACATCTACTTCCGGCCACGTCCGTTTATGGTGCTCGCAAAAGGCACGTTTACTCAACTTATTCCCCATAGTCCAGACGCTTCCTTTCCAAGTGATCACACGACTGGGAGCTTTGGGTTCGCCGCGGCGTCTTGGGGAAAAACACCTAAATGGATCACTACAAGCTTTACTGTACTAGCAGTCTTCAATGCCATTGCGCGCCTTTATGTCGGTGTACACTGGCCAACTGACATCATTGCAGGAATGATCATCGGTACGCTTAGTGGTCGTCTACTATGGAAGTTTAGTACTTTAGTTCAACCGATTACTGACCTTGGTTTACGCCTATTTCATTATGGCAGTTACGAACGTAACACTCTCAAGAAGTAGTAAGAAACATTAAGAAAGGGAGAATTGGATTGGAGACAATTTTATCTCACCTTGCACAATTTGTTATCAGTTTAATTTCACTTTTTGGCTACTTGGGGGTTTTCTTAGCCATGGCTATTGAAAGCGCCTGCATTCCCTTACCGAGTGAGATTATTCTTCCCTTCACTGGCTATATGGTCTTTCTCGGCCGTTTCAGTCTGTGGCAGGCTACACTTGCTGCTACGTTGGGCAATCTATTTGGCGCATTAATTGCCTATTATATCGGGCTATGGGGTGGCCGACCGTTCATAAAACGTTTCGGACGCTACGTCTTTATACACGAGCGAGAATTATCCAAGACCGAAGAATTGTTCGATCGTCATGGTGAGTTGACGGTGTTTATTGGTAGACTCTTGCCCGTAGTACGTACATTTATCTCTCTCCCAGCAGGAATTGCACGAATGAATCCAATTAAAATGTCAATTTATACTGTCGTGGGTGCCCTGCCGTGGTGCTTAATGCTCATCATAATTGGTCAAAAATTGGGCGAGAATTGGAATACACTAAAGCCGTTATTTCATCGACTTGATTTATTCGTAGGAATTCCTATTCTACTAGTATTTATTTATTGGATATTAAAACATAGGCAGTTGGAAAGAATTCGTTGTTCAACGCCTGTGCAGCCTGCAAGTACTAGTAAGCAAACCCCTTCTGATCGTGAAAATAACAACTAGACAAGAAGGCAAAAACCTAAACAAAGTCTTGTGATCATAATATAATCAATTATTTATAAGCCACTTTCGCAGTGTATAGCCCCTAATTCTTTCAGAAATTATTGGCTATAATTAAAGTACAACTATCCCAGCTCAAATACCGGAGAGTGAAAATAATGTGAATAAGAGTTTGGAAATACTCCTTCTTGGCGAGATATTAGGAATAATATTTGCTGAGAAGGACATTTTATTGTCATGTAAACAAATTCTTTAATCGAAATCGGGAAAGAGTGATAAAAATGAATAAATTACCACAAATCACATTCTATTTTTGGATAATGAAGATATGCGCAACAACTTTGGGTGAAACGGCAGGAGATCTTTTATCACAAACAATAAATGTTGGTTACGCTGTTAGTTCAATTATTTTAATTGGGTTCTTTGCAATTACGGTTGCATATCAGCTTGCTTCGAAAAAATACCATCCTTGGCTTTATTGGGCTGTAATACTTTCAACAAGTACAGCCGGAACAACAATGTCAGATTATATGGATCGCTCGTTGGGCTTGGGTTACCCAAAAGGCTCCTTAATTTTGGTCACCATTTTGTTGACGATTTTTTCAGTTTGGCATTTCAGTGGATTTTCGCTTTCCGTAAGGCAGATTAAAACATTTAAAGTTGAGTTATTATATTGGACAGCAATACTATTTTCAAACACGTTAGGTACAGCTCTTGGGGATTTCCTTGCTGACAGTTCTGGTCTTGGATTTGCAGGAGGGGCAGTTCTCATTGGCGGGTTACTACTATTGGCAGTCTTAGCTACATATTTTACTAAAATTTCTCGTGTCTTCTTATTTTGGGTCGCATTTGTTTTAACTCGCCCGTTTGGTGCAACAATGGGTGACTTTCTTGTAAAGTCACATGAAAAAGGCGGTCTTAATTTTGGTACTATCGGATCTTCCGAAATTCTTGGGACAATATTGGTAGCCTTTGTAATTTACTCAAATCTGAAAGCAAAAGAAACAAGATTTGCATAGGAGAAGTTACACATTTAAACTGATTAATCTTATATGTACAAAATCTAAAAACCCTGCTGAAGTGGAAATTGTTAGAGGGATCAATATTTCTGATGCCTTTTTATAGCTTTCTTCAGAACACCCTTCGTCCTGTGATACCAAGGGATATAGAGCGCCCGAAACGCCAGCATTATGATCAATCCATTGGGCCGGGTGAGAAAACGGCAAATACCTACCACTTGTTGCAGGAAACTTGTCCCAGTTTTTAGCCGCCCATGTTTCGAACTCTTTGTGACCGTCGAAAAGAATCCCCAAGGAATGATGTGGCACACACATGTCTTGTACTAAGTGTAGCGCTGCTCCCAAAAAGAACATACCTTTATCAACGTTATCCGGGAAAAAAGTAAAAGCTCTATTGAAATAGTATTGGCATTCACCCGTTGCGCCCGGCCAGACAATGATTCCTTGCTTGTCGGGATGGCTGTAAAAATGATTGACGTTTTTCCAACCGCGGTCAGCCCAGTATAAACCTTTTGTCAACGTAGAGTGATAAGCCTTGAATAATGTGGCTACATCCTCTTTTCCATCATGCTTCAAAGTAATATAGGCCTGTTCCAGACAACGTACATGGGTTACGCCTGGAGAGTCGAAAAAATATTGCAAGGGGCCCGCTGAAGCAAGTAGCAACTTTGTCATCTTACCAAGCGTCTGACCAATAATCCTCCCATACATATCCGAGTCAACACCTCTCCCTTGTTTTAGTATCCCTAACCTATCCGCAATTGTCAGGAGAATAAATAATCTCAAAAAGAAAGTGTCTTCTTTTTCTCTTCAGGGTTTGCCCAAGGTATTCTCTACTGCTTTGCTGATTAGGTAGGCAATTGTCTGATATCCAGTAGAATTAGGATTCAGCTTGTCGCTGGATATAAAACGGTTCAAATTGTTTTTGAACATATCGTAAGTTGGAATAAACGTTGCTTTATCATCATTGGACAACACGAGCTGTGAATTATAATTCCAGGTATCAAGGTAAGTGATATTATCGGATGTAGTGGCCAAACTAATGGGATTATAGCTCCCTATCACAATAATCTGCGTTTTTTTATTTAAGGTCCTTATTTTATTAACGATTTCTTTCAACTCCGTTATATGGGTGTCTTGCTTGGTCTGGAAGGTTTGTTCTTTGTCTTTAAGGGATTGAATTTCTTGTAGATCGCTACCACCTATAGATATAATTAGAAAATCAGCACTGCTAACCATATTATCTTGTTTTCCACTCTTTAAAAGAGCATCTAAATCATCGATCTTATATCCGTCGACAGCTACATTGTCAACTTTTATATCTTTCGGCGTCTGGCTTTTCAACAAATCTACTAAATAACCACCGATTCCTTTGCCTTTCTCGTCTCCCGTACCTTTGGCTATAGAATCTCCCATGAGCAACACATGCACCAAATTGTGATTACTGGATGCAGGCTCGTTTGCTGCGGTACTTGCATTTTGTGGTGTTGAATTAGCCGTACCTGTTGCTGGAACGGGTGCAAAATTCATAGCCTTTACAAATCCGACCATAATTACTGCTAAAGAAATTACTGTAATGCCAATTGAAATGTACCAAAGCTTTTGTTTATACATAATTTTGCTCCCTCTCAAACAAGAATATCTTGTTTATTAAAATATACAAAACTCACTATAATTGCAGCGATTGTCCACACCGCAAGAACTGTGACAGAAAACATCATATCCATTCCCGGAATAGATTGGAGGGAGCCGGAAATATAGCTCATTAAATTTAGATTACAGGTAAATAAATATCTCGGTAAATTCCAACTCACCATATAACTTGTTAATTGCGAACCACCCACTAATAGAGAGAGTATTATGCCTAGCGAAGCGATCGAACTTCTAACCAAAACCGAAATCATTAAAGAAATTGTCCCGACGACGACGGATACATAATACGCGAGACCGAAGGCCATCAGGATATATTCCCATTGAGCTACAAAGGCAACATTCGACGTATCCAGCTTGCCTCCAACAATTTTAAATCCCGTTGCTACCGGTTCCCACCATCCTCCATAACCAAACAATAGTCCGGAGATCAGAATCGAAAAAACAAACGCAAAGAATAATACCACCGCTTCAAGCCCAAGTAGGGCAATATACTTACTGAGCAAGATTTTCCAGCGTGGTATGCCCTGCACCAGAAGAAACTTAATCGTTCCTGCGCCCATTTCACCGGACACCAGATCAGCTGCCAATAAAATCATAAGAAGTGGTAAGAACAAGGACATTGACTGGGAAATAATTTTGGTCGTAAAGTTTGCTGCGGTTAAGTCCACGGTATTGATGTTGTTATCGAGATTAAATTGGGACTGTTCCATCCTTACCCTAGCTTGAACACGACGATCTTCATCCTGATAGGGACTGTCCACC
>JARLHU010000184.1 GCA_031292095.1 Desulfosporosinus sp. | reverse complement strand
TTTTATGGCAAAAGTTAATTTTTTAAATCCGGCGGCTTTGAATGGTATGTTGGGAGATTGGGGTGTCGCAAAGTTATTAGCCAACTGTTGAGTATTAGATATGAATATTTTCAGGACGCACCATAAATTAACCTTGGGGTAGGCCAATCAAATAATGCAAACCAAAACTGAGACCATATATGGTTCTAATAAACCGAAGGAAGGGGAAATTACTGCTTTGCTATCGATAATGAAGTTATCCATAGTTTGGGATACCTGTGCTTAATAAGAAAAAGTCTCCCTCGCGTTAGCTGAGGAGACGGAAGTTTCTCATATATTTATAGGGGGGTATTCCCTTAGCTCCACCATGGGGCAACCACCCTCCACTTTCATAAGCGGTTTAGTCCTTGTAGGTGCATAGGCACTCCACTCATGGCCAATTTGGTTGCTGAACGGTTAAGCACCGCTCCACAGGTGGAGCTAAGGGAATACCCCCCTATTTATATTTGAACATAAGTAAGGTCGGTAGTCTTAACTACTAATGATGTTTACCGATGATTTCTTGTCTGTCAGCAACTTGAGGAATCTTTTCCAGCCAACCGCTATTGATCATTAAATCAAGGGCATCTTTTGAATAAGCATGAAGTGCAACTATTGTGCCTCCAAAAGCGGTTACAATATCGACCCGCACGCAATTAGCAAGTGAAATACTGTTCTGGGTTATCCTGTTTCTCAACATCGTTAGGATACTGAACATGATAAGTTTATCTGAAAAGGGAGATTCAGTAGAATCGGTAATCTCATGCTCCCAAGTGACTGGTAAAGGCAAGTTCTCATCTTGCAAGATTCTACTCCACCCTTCTATCTGCTTATCGATTAATTGCTTTCCTTTTGACAAAAAAGCCTGCACCTTTTTGGACTGAGCCACCTGGCTTAAGCCCAAAATCAAAGTTCTCTCTAACATCTTCGTTTGCAGTCGCGTATAAACATGGCATACTTCCAACGCATTGATTGGACGCTTATCTCCAAACAAGCCACCAAAGAAAGTATCCTGATATACATATTCCACCCTATCCGGCACAGGAAAGTACGGCGGTTTGACGAACAATCCCTTTCGAAGTAGTACCTCATTAGCTCTCTTGTGTAACTCTTGGCTCTCGTCAATACAGGCATTGTAATACTCTTTAACATCCACGCGAATAGCCCCAGTCAAGCCCATAAAGGACTCTACCAATTCAAAATGAACTAAACTATTAATATACGCCAACATAAAACCGTCGGAAAAAAGCCGCTTGGCGTTAGGTTCCACATCTTCATCGTTGAATGCGTGGGGGATCGGGAAACCAACTGTGTTAAAGATTTGGGTTATTTTGTTTATGCGAGTAGTTGCCATCTCCAATGCATATTGCAAAACTGTATGAATTTCCAGGTCCTGAGCTTTGGCTACCAAATATTGAAGTTGGCATTTTGACCCAGCATTATACAAATACATCTCCCAGAGATGGCCCATCTCATCAGCAGAAAGCCGTTCGTCATTAGGACCATCTTTTATTGCGTTGAAAGGAGAGGGTTGTTCAGTTGCGTTTCCGGTTCCTGGTTGAACGTATTCCATTTTAACCTCCAAGATTTTAGTATTTCTATATGTGCCCCATGGCCCAGACTTCGTGCAAGCAACTGTTAATGTTGTAACCCAATTATTTCTTTACGATCAGCAGCTTGGGGAATTTTTTCCATCCAACCACTTTGAATCAAAAGGTCAAGAACGTCTTTGGCCCAGAACTGTGTTTCAATTATAGATTGATTCATTCCAGTTAGGATGTCGGCTCTGGTGCAGCTCGCTGTTGAAATTCCATAAGCCGTTAAGCTATAGCCCAGAATCGAAAGGGTATGAAACAACATTAATTTATCAGAAAAAGGCGACTCTAAAGTATCAGTTATTTCACTTTCTAAACTGTTTGGTAGTGGCAAATCTTCGTCCCGCAGTATGGAACTCCATCGCTTTATTTGTTTATCCAATAATTTCTTACCTTGGACAAAGAGGCTTTGGACTTTCTGTGACTTAACCGTCTGACTAAAACCTACGATAAGGGTTCTCTCGATCAACTTAGATTCACACCTTCTGAACACTTGAGCAATTTCCAGTGCGTTAATCGGACGTTTGTCTCCAAATATGCCCTTGTAAAAGCTTCTATCTTCATAAACGTATCCTATTCTATCTGGTACAGGAATATGGACTCCCTCTGAGAAAAAGCCTTTCTTAATCAGCACCTCGTCAGCTTTCTTATGTAAATCCTGATTCTCATCAATACAACGATTAAAAAATTCTCGTACATCCGGACGGGTTGAGGTTGTCAAGCTCTTAGAATACTTAATTCCCCCATATCTAGTTACGTATCTAATGTAAGTCAGCATATAGCCATCAGAAAACAACCGTTTTGCATTTGGCTCCACATCTTCATCGGTGAACCCTTGAGGAATAGGAAAATTAACAGAGTTAAAAATTTGGGTGATTGTGTTTATGTGACCTGTCGATAACTGTAAAGCATGCTCTAGTACGGAACGGATTTCAGAGTCTTGGGCTTTAGCTGCAAAATACTGCAACAAACATATTGCTGTGCTATCCGCCATATAACCCTCCCATAACTCACCAAATTCAAAGGCAGAGAGTCTTTCATCACTAGGAGCGTCGTTGCCAGCATTATATGGTTGGGGTTGGGTAAAGTTCTGTTCCATACTAAACCTCCAAATATTAATATTCTAACATTTATCTTCCTATAA
Organism: Desulfosporosinus sp.; assembly: GCA_031292095.1. GTDB lineage: Bacteria > Bacillota > Desulfitobacteriia > Desulfitobacteriales > Desulfitobacteriaceae > Desulfosporosinus. The sequence goes on along the minus strand of JARLHU010000184.1, from coordinate 54,434 downwards.
TTAGCATTTACAAAAACACTTGTCATTATTAATCAGTTCAATGAAATAATACCCCAATTCATAGATGACAAATTTGTTTAATGCAGTGCTGTGTTTGCTTAAACAGCTTGAACAAAAAGGCAATGCCAATCCCCATGATGCTGGATAGTAGCCAGGCCACTGGGGATTTCTTTTGGTGTACTAGCAGTAATGGGAATAATGCGTAATCAAACAGAACAGAGTATAAAAAATTCCATCCATTGAAATGCTGCCTGTAGTCGTATTTGAGCGCATCGCCAATCTAGTCGATTGTATTATTCCTCCAACAATTAGAACTATACCGTTGATATTTCGCAGTCTTGAATTACGTCGAGGACTAAGATAAGATCAAACTACCTCTTTCTGGTTGCTCATTTTTACTTATTATAATGTAATGAAAATGTGGATGATGGTTGAATTTGAGAATCGGCCCACCTTTTTGAACTAAAAAAACGCACCATCGTCTTGGTACGTTTATCAGTAAACTACTTATTCCAATCAGGGTGACAGAGTATAGTGGGATAACATGGAGCGACAGTATTTTTCAACTTCCAGTTATTCTTAAAATGTGAGCTATAATTAAACTTGTCAAACGTTTTCTTTAGAGCCGATGTGGGGTTTCAAGGTGCTTTCTATCAAGTCGATGTGGGGTGTCCACGCACGTTGGCGTTACTTCATTGTTAGCTTCTTGGGATATGTTTCAATGAACTGGCACGTGTTGATCTTAGGGGTACAAATCCCCTCGCCTTTGCCAAATCAAAACTCAATCTTTGATACAATACAAAGCCCGCCAATGACGGGCTTTTCGGCGTTATAGGGCAGATTAAGCATCGTTTGAGACGGTGTTTTTTGTGTTTTTGCACCCTATCGTTAAAAGATGCACCCCCCTCGGGCAGAAATCTTACCTTTCGTTAAAAAGTATAGGCATCGTTAAAAGGTGTAAGGTAGACAATCTAAAAGGTAAAGTCTTTTCAATTGTGGGTGCTTTTTTGTCAGCTAAAATCGTTGAACGGTTCAACGAAAAAATATTGACAATGAAATGTGCAACTGGTATGTTATAGATAATCGTTGAACGGCAATACGTTTCAAGGAGGGGCAATGGAAGAACGTAGGGAAAACGAAAATGTTGAGGATTTTGACGATTCTCAGTACGAAGCAGCCATAAACGAGTGGGAAGCCCAGTTCTCGTCAGAAGACAGATTGAAGCTATATAATCAGCAGTACATGACGTCAAAGGAAGAAATTCTGCATAAACTAGATCTGCACATCAGACACATTGAAAGAGGAATTGCAAATGGTGATGATGATCCGACATATGTGACAGCCAAGATAAACTTCCTCAGGAAGTTTAAGGAAAAGGTCGAAAAGACCACACTGTTCAAACACCTGGAGGATTGGTGGTCTTACGAATATTCCTTGAGTAGCAGAGGGGCGGTCTTATACCTAGTACATGCACGGGGAGTGCTGGTGGACTTTAATATGAGCATAACCTGCAGTCATGATACCAAAATGAAAGTGATAGAATTCCCAGCTCAGATTCTTACGGTTGATGAGTATGCTAAATCAATCGGAGTGAAATCAGGGGCTGTGCGACAGTGGATCAGAAGGGCAAAAATCCGGTCGGCATTCAAACAGGGACAGGAATGGAGAATTCCTGAATTGAGTAGTCCGATCAAGAGAGGGTATATTGACACAAAATATGCTTGGACTGAGAAACTTACTGATGCACCTGAAGGTTATAAGTATCTTAGTGAATCGTCCAGTGTTTCCATTCACCAGGATATGGATGACAAAAAATACTATGAACTTTGGGTCTCGGCTCCCAATGGCGGTTCTTCCAACGTATACAGGCTGACAGAAGCCGAGAGAGAAAAACTTGAACTATATTTAATCTCGAAGCCAGAAGTAATCTCGGAGAGCGATCACCATACTTATCGAAAATCGGAAGGAGACTTACCATGAAATGTGTTCGATGTGGAGATGATTTTTGGGTAGACGAAGCCAGTAGCAACTACAATAGCTACGTTTCTACCTACAACAATGCTTCTGAATTTAGTCCGTTTAATTTTCATTTTAATTATGACAGTGATTTTTTTACGGGAGAGCGTGTGTGTTATTTATGTGCCGTAGATAGTGTTGAGGGGAAAGTTTCAGAAGCAATGGCAGCAGCAGGGATAGAAGAATTTAGTGACGAAGATGATTGAGCTAGATGTAGGGTGTACCGCCTGTGGTAACCCTGCTTATCCAAATTGCAAGAGCAGTTGCCCAATGTTTGATGACTGAAAAAATCGAGGTGAATAATATATGAGTAATTTAGGGTGGTATCAGAAAATAACGACTGCCTCGAAAGCAGTCGGAGGACCTAAAAGACTTTTTGGATTGGTATTCGCTGGAGGAGCCGCTGTTGGGGTTGGAGGAACAATACTAACAAAAAAAGCTATCAAGGCAGTAAAAAACAAAATCAATAAGAAAAACACCAATCATATAAAAAATGGGAAGATTTTTATAGTTACTACCGAGGGTATGGACAGTAACGGCTTGGTATTTAAGGTTGGCGATAATTATAGGATTCTAAATCATGACGCAGAGGCTATTCTGATTGAAAAACTTGGTGATGAGAACAATCCTTACTTCGTATCAGCAGAATTCCTCAAAAAGATATCCGAATTTATTCTAGACGAACAACCCCATTCAACACCACGGCGCAAAAGGGACTGAACACAGATAAATCTAAAGCGGTATATTCCTGTTGTGATGGGATGTGCAAAAAGGTCATGGACGAGACTGGTATGGACGATGCGGCGTCGGATATGTTCTTCCTGTACCTGCATGAAAATTTCACGCGGGATAATCGCCTCGTATGTTCCCACGGACAGGGCACGTTGGCGTTACTTCATTGATAGTATGTCTAGGGTGTTAGGTCCCCGTGGGAGTAGCACTTGCAGTGGTGTAAGTTTATACACGGTTAAGTGAAAGCCTTGATATGCGTGGGTTTGAGAGAGTGATGGTCTTTTTATAGTGACAGAATGTTTGGGGGAATATATTGAGCCAGACCATTTTTTTGTAACGGTCTGGCTTTTTTGTTTTTATTTACTCTTCTTTCATTTGTTAATTTAGGAGGAGTATTCGGGGAACGTGTTGAATGTTAGGTAAGAATTGTTTATGATGGGGAACATGTGGTGACCTTGCCGAAATACGAGTTAATGGAAAAATAGTGTTTAAGAAATTTGATTAACGACATATTTTTGGCCAGTTTACATTGTATAATTACTTTGAATTGGTGGTGAGATGTTTTGTGGTGTAAAAAATGTAATAGAGAGGCCTTTGATGAGGTGTGCGATCTGTGTGGTGGCACTACAGAACAAGACATCCCTATTGAAATATATTGGTGTAAAGAATGTAGAACTCCGATTATTAAGTTAGCGAATGAATTAAGTAAAACTACATGCCTGGTTTGTGGTAACACTACGGCTTATTTAAGTGTGGACTTACGTCCAGTATTTCCTGAAGAACGATTATTGCTTGAGATACTTATCGACAAGCCATTAGCCTATATAGAGAGCTCAGTCTGGTGTTCCGGTAACCGATATTATATAGATGGGGAGTCAAAGGTACTTCCTTTATCCCTATTTCATCAAGTTGACGTGAATGAGGTCATTCAGCAATTTGAAAAATATAAAAATCAAAATACCTACGAGTATTATAATGATTTCATTAACAGATTTGTTCGTGCAAATCATGAACGGCTAAATAGTCTTAAAGACGAAGCATATTCATTCATTCAAACTGCTGCAAGTAACTATTCACCTGAAAGCATCGTTATTTCATTCTCAGGGGGTAAGGATTCAACCGTCACAGCAGATCTAGTAAAGAGGGCCTTGAGCGATCCGAAACTTGTGCATATTTTTGGAGATACAACTTTAGAATTTCCGCTTACGATTGAGTATGCCTTTCGATTTCGAAAGGACAATCAAAAAGCGATATTCAAGGTGGCGAAAAATAAAGAACAGGATTTTTACGAAGTATGCGAGGACATTGGCCCACCAGCGCGTATGCTTCGTTGGTGTTGTTCTATGTTTAAGACGGGTCCGATAACTCGTGTACTGAACAATATGTATCGTAATAAAAGTATTTTGACCTTTTACGGCATCCGCAAGTGTGAATCTGTAAGCAGAAGTAAGTATAAGCGAATTGAAGATGATGCAGAAACTGTTAAAATACAGAAACAAAAGGTTGCTTCACCGATTTTCCATTGGAAAGACATTGATATATGGCTTTACATATTGGGAGAACAGCTAGACTTTAACGATGCGTACCGGTTAGGCTATGATCGCGTGGGTTGTTGGTGTTGTCCAAATAATAACGAAAGAGCTCAGTTTCTTTCGAAGATTTATATGTCTGAACAGGCCGAGAGATGGAGGAACTTCTTGGTTGATTTTGCAAAGAAAATTGGAAAGCCTGACCCGGAAGTTTATGTTGATACAGGTAAATGGAAAGCCCGACAAGGCGGCAATGGTGTTGTTGCAGCTCAGGACGTCAAGATAAAATTTACCAACTGTACTGCAGAAGAAAACGCTAAGATTTATAAACTTAACAAGTCGATGAACGATGGTTTCATTCATCTTTTAAATCCTTTCGGTAGAATTGCACAGGAACTGGGCAGAAAGCTCATCAATGAAACTATTGTTATAGATATTAAAACAAATGTGCCTATACTATCTATTCAACCATTTTCGCAGGATGGATACGATTATGCAGTGAAAATTAAGACCTTAAACGTAGCGAAGCACGATGATTTACAACGTATGGTTGGCTATCAGGTTAAGAAATTCAACGCCTGTAGAAAATGCTTAAAATGTGAATCTCTTTGCAAGTATGGTGCTATTTCTATCCATGCCGATACCTATTTTATTAATGAGCAAAAATGCAAGCAATGTAAGATGTGTGTTACTGCGAAGTATTTAGAGGGCGGCTGTTCAATGGAAAAATATTTGAGAACTAAAGACTAAGGCTTAGGAGTGAAATAATGAAGTTTAGAGCGCATGACACCTTTTTTATCAGAAAAGGTTGGCTAAATAAAGGTATGAAAAATGTTCGAAATGACCCACAGGTTTTCATGGGTGCTAACGGAAACCCTATGGACATTTTAGGGATAGGCGCCAATATGGTAAAGGCGTTACGATATTGGTTACAGGCAGTAGGTCTTACTGAAGAACCAGCTAATGGACGAAAGGTACAGAATTTCACTGATTTCGGCACAGTTGTATATGAAAACGATCCTTATATCGAGGAAATCGGTACGTTTTGGCTCCTCCACTATAAACTTGCCACTAACAAAACGGAAGCCACTGCTTGGTACTATTTCTTTAACGAATTTAGACTGTCTGAGTTTACAAGAGATGATTTTGTAATTCAATTAAATAACTATATTCGCATTAATGATGACGAGGTATCAGAGCGTTCATTAGAGGATGATTATAACTGTATAATTAACACATATGTTCCACGCATCAAGTCTAATCCCGAAAAGGTACAGCCGGAGAGTAATATCGATTGTCCTTTGGGTGAACTTGGGCTCATAGACATTGTTAACAAGAAGGAAAAGCTATACAAGAAAACTACACCGAAAAAAGATACCTTGCATCCACTGATATTGCTTGCGGTTATTGTGGATCAGGCAGGGGCACAACGTGAAATTAAAATTTCGGAAATTCAGAACAATCCTTATAACGTCGGTAAGGTGTTTAACTTGGATATAATCACGCTAACCAATCTGCTTTATAAAATAGAACTTATGGGGTACATCAAGGTAGTTCGTACCGCAGGACTTGATGTCGTTCGGATCGAAATAGAAATGGACTTTTTGGGGTGTGTAAGAGAATATTACAATGCGATCAACAACTAAGATCATGCAAAAGCTAGGAGATAACAAGATATGTTTAATGAAAAGATAGATGTTGCCAAGGGGTTTCAAACCTCAGTCAATATTGCTTATGATTTACACGATGATGAAAAAGTAAAAAATTTTATCCCAACTATGTCGTCCTTTGATGTTGTGGAAGAAGTGCTCCTTAGCACAACCCAAAGCGTAGCTCAAAGGGCAAGAATATTGATTGGGGCTTACGGTAAAGGTAAATCGCATATAATCCTTGTGCTGATGTCACTTCTATTTAAAAAGGATATAGCTTTGTTTAAAATGCTCCTAAAGAAAATGAAAATACATAATCCGAGTCTTTACGAATTCGCCGTTGATTATATAAACAGCAATAATAAACTGCTTCCTATCATCGTCGGCGGAAGCAGTGCAAGTCTTACACAGTCTTTTCTTAATGCTTTGCAACAGGCTTTAAAATCAGAAAATTTAGTTGATTTGATGCCTGAAACTAATTTTAAGGCTTCTATAAACACCATAAAGCTTTGGAGGCAAGACTATCCCGATACTTACGAGAAATTTGCACGAAACTTGAGTGAGCCGGTGGATAATTTTATCCTAGCATTAAAAGAGTATGATGTTAATGCTTATGAGCGTTTTGAAAAACTATATCCTTCCCTTACCTCGGGTAGCACCTTTAATCCATTTCTCGGATTTGATGTTGTAGAACTTTATGAAAAAGTAGTAGAGAAGCTTCAGACGAGAGGTTATGATGGGGTTTACATTATCTATGACGAGTTTAGCAAATACTTAGAATCAAGCATTGCGAATGCAACCATCAGTGACATTAAGCTATTACAGGACTTTGCAGAAAAGTGTGACCGTAGCGGAAACAAACAAATTCATTTGATGCTCATTTCGCATAAAGATATTTCTAATTACATCGACAACAACCTGCCAAAAGAAAAAGTGGACGGATGGCGTGGCGTGTCCGGCAGATTTAAGCATATTAATTTGCACAACAACTTTTCACAGATGTACGAGATTATCTCTGCCGTTATTAAGAAGGACAGGACATTTTGGAATACATTTTGCGAGAAAAACCAAGATAGATTTAATGATTTGACCCAACGTTTTACTGCGAATGGAGTATTAGATAAAAAAGACGAGAATATGTTGCAGACAGCAATCATGGGTTGTTATCCTCTACATCCTATCTCAACGTTTATATTACCTAGATTGTCTGAAAAGGTTGCGCAGAATGAGCGAACCCTGTTTACGTTTCTGTCATCGGATCAGAAGTACACCCTGTCTGCTTTCTTGAGAATAGCTAAGGGTGATTTCCCCATGCTAACCCCCGATTACATTTATGACTATTTTGAGCCACTACTAAGAAAGGAGCCTTATACAAGCGAAACGCATAAGCTGTATAAGCTTACTTCTAATGTGCTTCGAAAGGTAGAACCCGACTCTCTTGGGGCGAAGATAATTAAGACAATTTCACTTATTTATATCATTGAGCAGTTTGAGAAACTACCTCCTATTTTTAACATTATATCTGATACTTTCCAAGACAGTGTTGGAAATACAAAAGCAATTGGTAAAGTGTTGTCTGAACTGATTGACAAAGAATGTATTGTTTATTTGAAGCGAAGCAATAACTACTTAAAACTGAAAGAAAGTAGCGGCATAGATATCCCAGGTGAAATAGCAAAAACTATTGAGAAAAATAAAGGCATATTAAGCGTAAAGGAGATATTAAATAGATCTACCTTTGATAGCTTTATGTATCCAACTCGTTACAACGATGAAAAGGAAATTACCCGTTATTTTGACTTTGCATTTATTAACAGTTCTGACTTTTGGGCTGTGGAGAATTGGGAAAGAAAAATCGAAGGAATTGATGCTGACGGAGTCGTATATGCAATAATCCCTAAAAACGAAGAAGAAATAGACATTATTAAAAAGTCGATGTTAAGCGGTCAGCCCAATCACAATAGAATTGTTTTTATAGTACCGAACCGTTTTACGGAAATTGAAAAGATTGCATATGAGTACAATGCGGTAAAGCAACTTAAATCCCTTGTGATAGACGATGATTTGCTTTCTGATGAATATGATATTTATATTGAGGATTTAGAGGAAGTTATAGGTAGTTTCATATTCTCTTACGCTAGACCTGAAACAGGTAGTGCGGAATACTTTTATATGGGTGAAAAACAGAATTTATACAGAAAAGCACAGATCTCGGCTCTTCTTTCTCAAATTTGTGAGACCACCTATCCTCACACTCCTGTTATTAATAATGAATCTATCAACAAGAATATACTTCCGACCGTTGCTATTAACAGCCGTACAAAGCTGATATTAGGTCTTTTGAAAAATGAGCTGGATACTAACTTAGGTCTGACCGGTACAGGACAAGATGTATCCATTATGCGAAGCACCCTGATTCAGACCGGTGTTTTACAAAACGCAGATAGTGCTCCCGTTATCAATTTAAATCCTAATGATTTAAATATGAGGAACATGTTGGCTGCCATACAAAACTTTTTTACAGGCGCTAATGTGGGCGGTGGTCAGAGTTTTCGTGTGCTATATGATACCTTGATTCTTCCACAAAACGGTATTGGATTGAAAAAAGGAGCTATCCCAATTTATGTTGCCGCAGTGTTGCACCATTATAAAAAGTATCTGGTTATAAAAAATAAACACAACGAGGTTAAAATTACAGTTGATCTCTTAAACAGCATCAACGAAAATCCTGATGAATATTCGGTTTTCTTGGAGGACTGGAACGAGGATAAAGCTCAGTACATGACGGAACTTGAAAATATCTTTAGTGAATATATTCTTGAGAAAGAAAAGGCATATAATAGCTTTTCCTTTATTGTGCTTGCAATGAACCGTTGGTATATGTCGCTACCAAAGTATGCTAAAGAAATGAGCACAATCTATTGTGGTATCAATAGCAAGGAACCAAATAAACCCGTTCCGAGAGAACAAAAAAGGTTTATAAACAGTTTGAAACAGATTAATAACAATTCCAGAGAATATCTTTTCGAAGAAATTTTCAGATTCTTTGGTATGATTGAGTTTAATCTAATGGTTCTTGATAATATCAGAGCGACTAAACAAGTTTTTGATTCGGCAAAGGGCAGCCTTATCAATGTGCTGATTTCTGACGCTAAAACCATTTTTGGAAGACAAAATACCAAAAGAGCAAGCCTTACATCTGTTATTAAGGATTGGTATGAATCTCTTCATGAGAGTACCATTAATTTTCTGTTTGCTAATAACGAGAGTAAAATCCTTGAACTTATGAGGTCAATTACTAATGATCAAGTAATCTTTATGGAACGCTTAGGTAAAGCTGTCACGGCTTTACGAATTGACGATTGGAATTCAAACACAATAGATATGTTCTTAAGAGATTTAACTACTTTCAGGGAAACTGTAGAGGACTTTGATAATAATTACACAGATGTTAATGGAAATGGAAATGATTCTGAAATGTACAAGATTACTTTTATGGACAAAAATGGTATCCAGGTTGCTAAGACGTTCAGTAAGACTGAATATAGTGACAGAGCAAAACTGCTATTAAACGAAATCACAACGTCACTTGAAGAAATGGGGCAGGCAATTTCTCAACAGGAAAAGCGCCAGGTACTTATGGAACTGCTTGAAAAGATGTGTTAGGAGGATAAGAGTGACAAATTTATTTGATATGTGCCAAAAAATAAGGAACAATAAGCTCTCGTTTGTGCTTAACCCAGATAGCATATGGGATTCATTTAATAAAAAGTTCGAAGGTACCGTAAATTGCATATGGCAGGAAGTTAAATTTCTAGATGATACTAGCAAAGAACTTCATAGTAGTATGAATTCGCTACCAAGTAATTGTGGAGGAATTTACGTTTTTGTACTTAAAACGGATATAATTCCCAATACTCATTTATACACACTATATATTGGACGAGCAAAAATTACTGAAAAACAAAATCTAAAAAGAAGATGTAAACAATATTTGAATGATACTCGACCTAAAATTTTATACATGAGAGAAACATGGGGCAAAAACCTCTATATTAGATACCTGCCACTTATGGATAATAATATAATTGATGAGCTCGAAGAAGAGCTAATTAAGGTAGTAATACCACCTTGCAATGATAGATATCCCGATGTTATAAACTTAGCTATGAAAGCAGCATTTTAGGAGGAAATTTATGAAAATACCTGCAATTAGAGCTCAGATAGGAGCATGGGTATATTATTCAGCTACTCTAACATTTAAACAGGTATCACAATACGTCAAGCGAGTAGATGATGAACTACACAAATCAGAGCTATTAAGAGAAATGCTTCAAAGAAGCATAACCGATAATTATAAGAGCATAGCAAATTATATCACTCATCAGGAAGAAAGATTCTTTAACGCTTTAGTTTTGGCAGTTTATGATGGAGATCCCGAATGGCATGAAGTGAGATTAGAATATGATAATGGTGAGGAATTCTTTGATATAGGTATTCTTGAATTAACTGGTGGTGAAAAAATATTCCCCGTGGATGGACAGCATAGAGTAGAGGGTATAAAGAAAGTATTAGAAAGTTCTTCTGAATATGATAATGAAAAAATACCTGTCGTTTTTATTGGTCATAAGAAAAATGAGGAAGGAATGCAGCGAGCTCGAAGAATGTTTAGCACACTTAATCGATATGCAAAACCGGTATCAATGCGTGATATTATTGCTTTGGATGAAGATGATATTATTGCCATTGTTTCACGTGATTTGTTAGATAATCACTTATTGCTTTCAAATGGAAGAATTTTAGATTCAAAAACCAAAGCAATTCCGGATACAAATTCAAAAGCATTTACAACGATAATTACATTTTATGAATGCAATAGAGAACTACTATGGATGATGATAAAAGATTATAAAGTTATAGATCCCGAAAATCGTAATATTCGAGGGAAAAGTAAACTTAAACATTATATTCGAATTAGACCTCAGGAAGAAGAAATTAAAAGCTTTTCAGAGTTATGTTTTAACTTCTGGGATAGTTTAATGAAGATCTCAGTAGAGTTTTTTGAATATGCTAGTGCCGAAAAACCAGATTCGAGAGGTTTTAGAAATAAAGAGGGTGGGTTATTACTATTCAGACCGGCGGCTTTGATTCCATTTGTTAAAGCGGCTATAAGAATTAAAGAGAATAAGAACTGTACTTTTGAAGAAGTATTTAAGAATTTCCCAGATGTAGTTTTACAACTTAAGAATAAAGTTTGGAGGAATGTTCTTTGGAATAGTGAAAAAAGGACCATGGTTATGAATAACCAGAATCTTGTTGAATTATTATTAGTATATTTCTATGACAAAAGCATGATTTCAAAAAAAGAAGAAAATAAAATGATAAATGAATTAAAGAACATTCGTCAATTAACTGAAATAGAAGATGTGATTGAAATCTTGAAAGGCGCAATAGATAATAATGATGAATAGAATTGCTTATTTTGATAATGCTGCCACAACATTTCCAAAGCCAGAGGAAGTTTATTTATTCACCGATAAATTTTATCGAGAATGTGGAGTTAATGTGGGTAGAGGGCAACACAAGCTGGCCCTTATTGCAAGTAGTCTTGTAACAGATACAAGGACACTTTTACTAAAGTTGTTTCATTGTCCCAATAAAAAGGTGGTCTTTACTCATACAGCAACAGAGGCACTTAACATCATTTTACAAGGGTTATCCATCGGTGATTACTATAATATTTTTATATCGCCTTTTGAACATAACTCCGTTACAAGGGTAATCAACCATCTGCAAAGCATTTATAAGCTGAACATCTATACGTTGGCGGTGGATAAAAACACATTCACTTATGATCTGGAAAAAATCAAATATCAGTTTGCAGAGAATAAGCCAAATATAGTTGTGGTAAGCCACGCTAGCAATGTATGTGGTGTAGTGGCTCCTATTGATAAGATTTGTGTCTTATCAAAGGCTTATGGTGCTATCAATGTGATTGATATGTGTCAAACTGCAGGACTGTTAGACACCAATTTAAGTAGTGAGGCTATTGACTTTGCAGTATTTGCCGGTCATAAAACTTTATATGGTCCGTTGGGTGTTGCTGGCTTTATATTCTCAAATGCTGTGAAACCATTGCCTTTGCTATATGGCGGGACTGGAGTAGATTCTGCAAACCAGAGCCTACCTGAGACCATACCGGAGAGGTATGAGGTGGCAAGTCCGAATATTATGGCAATTTCGGGATTAAATGCAGCCTTAAAATGGATTGAGAAAGTTGGTATCGAATCAATTTTTGAAAAAGAAAAGGAAAATCATAAAAGGTTGTTAGAAGTGTTAAAGATTTTCGGCAATATTAAAATCGTGAGTCCGATAGATGAAGAAATAGGCATAGGTGTAGTATCTTGTGTATTTGATGGTTACAGCAGTGACAGTATTGGGCAAATCTTAAACGAACACGATATTGCAGTTAGAACAGGATTGCATTGCGCCCCATATGCTCATGAGTTTCTGGGCACGTTTCCTTCTGGTACGGTTCGGTTTAGTGTAAGCTATTTTAATGATGTCAGCGATTTTGAAAAGCTACAAGAAGTATTAGAGTACATCGAGGATAATGATTAGATGCGAGTATTATGAGTGAAACGAATCTGAAAGCTTTGTAAGTGCTAGTTCAAATATTGTCAACAAAACTAAGGTTGTACGTTTACGGGTTAATAAGGAAAGAATTCAAGCTCCAAGAAGTGAATTTGGGAGGTGGGGTCCGTGAGCTTAAAAGACGTAGAGCTAAAAAGCGAATATCGTTCCTTAATAGATAGTGTGGCAAAGGATTTCTATATTCCCTTGCTTAAACAAGCTGTGACATATAAAAGAGCTGTAGGCTTTTTCTCCTCCTCTGCTCTTGCTGAGATTTCAAAAGGGATCTTAGGATTGGTTAAAAACGGAGGGACTATCCAGCTTGTCGCGTCCCCCCACCTGTCCCATGATGATGTTCAAGCCATGAAAAAGGGATACGAATTACGAGAAAAGATTATTGAGAATGCTCTGCTTCGGGAGCTTCATGGAGTAAACACAGAAATAGAACAAGACCGTCTCAATCTCTTGGCAAGTTTAATTGCAGATGGCGTCCTGGATATAAAAATCGCGTTGACCGAACAAAATGGCGAAATTGGAATGTATCACGAAAAAATGGGGATTATCGCAGACTCGGAGGGCAACAAGGTCGCCTTTTCCGGCTCTATGAACGAGTCGGCTACGGCTATGACAATGAACTATGAAGCTATCGATGTATTTTGTTCATGGCTTGATGAAAAAGACCGTGTGGCCTCAAAAGAAAATGCGTTTACCGCCATTTGGAATAATGTTGAGCCGAATATCGTCACTATGGATTTCCCTAATGTGAGAGATGAAATTATTAAACGGTATCGCAGTGGTTTGGTACTAGACCCAGACAGGAAAGAATTTGGCGATGATGTTTATATTTCAAGGAAAACAAGTACCTGCTGGATAAGTAAACCCGATTATGTGAAGTTTCACGATTATCAAATCGACGCGATGATTTCATGGGAGATTGAAAAATATCGCGGTATTTTTGATATGGCCACAGGAACGGGAAAAACCTATACTGCTCTAGGCGCTTTAGAGGTTTTATGTAAAAAAGTAAAATCTAATCTTGGTATCTTCATTGTCTGCCCATATCAGCATCTTGTCGAGCAATGGGTAACAGATATTAAGGCTTTTGGGATTAAACCTCTTATCTGCTATTCAGGGTATGATTGGAAGAAAAAATATAAATCCATGCTTAGTGATTTCAAGCTGGGTGTCATTCAAAACTTCTGTGTTGTGACGACCAACGCCACTTTTGCAACTGAAGTTATGCAAAAAGAGATCAATAAGCTGAAGGGAAATGTTTGCTTAGTAGTTGATGAAGCGCACAATTTCGGTGCTAAAAAGCAGCTTGAGTGCATGAAAGAGGTATTTAAGTATCGCTTGGCATTGTCTGCAACTTTGGAACGACACCACGATAATGAAGGAACTCAAAAGCTAAAGGATTATTTTGGCAACAAGTGTATCGAATACACTTTGGCACGGGCAATCAAAGAAGATAAGCTTACGCCCTATTACTATCACCCGATTCCGATTTATTTGGATGAAGATGAGCTTGAAGCCTATATTGAACTTACCGAGAAGATTATTAAGTTATTGCAAAACTCAAAAAAAGACGAGCCTATGCCGAAGCTTGCCGAGATGCTGCTAATAAAAAGAGCAAGGATTATTGCCGGAGCTAGGAACAAACTGAAAGCTCTTTATGAAATCATAAAAAAGCAGTATGTAACGGAAAATCAGATCTTAGTCTACTGTGGAGCTACAACTATTGAAAACAGCAGCTATGTTGAAGGTAAGGTTGATGAGGAAGAAAAACGGCAAATAGAGATAGTGGTTGATATGCTCGGTAACAACTTGGACATGAGGGTTTCAAAGTTTACGTCCGAAGAAAATGTGGCCGAGCGTGAAATGATAAAGGAAAATTTCGCAGACGGTAATATGCTTCAGGCTTTGATTGCTATTCGATGCTTGGATGAAGGCGTTAATATCCCCGGAATTAGAACAGCATTTATACTCGCAAGCAGCACCAATCCAAAGGAATATATACAACGGAGAGGCAGGGTTTTGAGAAAAGCACCTAATAAGCCATTTGCCAGAATATATGACTTTATTACCTTACCAAGAGATATCGATGAGCCGATGTGTGGCGATAGTAATCTTAACAAAGAGTATTCCTTGATAAGGCGTGAATACGAGAGAATGGAAGATTTTGCAAGGCTGGCAGAAAACTCATCTGATGTGGCGAAATTGAAGGAAAAAATCGATGCTTTTTATAAGCTAAACTATATAGGGGGTAAAGATTATGGAATCTAATAATGAAATAAAGCTTGAGCTCAATCAGGATTGCATGAAGATATTAAAGCATCGGATTTACATAATGGAAAGAGAAAACCATAAAACCAAAAAATATAAGGATAATGAAATGGTAGAACGAATCCGAAAACTCATTGAAGCGGAGGTTGACAAAAATGATAATTAAGAGTATCGCGCTTAATAACTTCCGTCAATATAAAGGTGCTCAGCCGCCCATTCTGTTTTCAACCGACAAAGAGAAGAATGTTACTGTTATTTTAGGAGTCAACACAAGCGGAAAAACCACGCTTATACAGGCTTTTGAGTGGTGTCTGTATGAAAGGGTAAACTTTAAGACCCGTGATGTTCTAAACATCGAAGTAGCAAAATCAATGGACTTATTTTCTGCCCAAGAAGTATTTGTTGAGATTGTCTTAATTCACGAGGACCGAGAGTTTACGATACGCAGAACACAGAAATCTACAAAATCTGATGCTGATAAATTCAAGACGGAAAAGTCTGTATTGAAAATTCAGTTTAAGGAAGATAACGGCGAACAACAAGCTGTCCCCGCATATGAATGTGATAACACCATTAATAAGATTTTGCCGGAAGCATTGTCAGATTATTTCTTCTTTGACGGTGAACGTATCGCTGATATTAACAATCGCGGTGACGTCGTTGCTGCCGTCAGAGGTCTGATGGGATTAGATGTCGTCGGTGAAGCAAAAGACAGATTAGATCCCAACAAAGCTTCCTCCGTCACAGCCAAATTCAGCAAAGAGCTTGATGTTGGCAGCGATCAGAAAAATAACAAGCTCAAAAATGACCTGACCGATGCCCAGACAAGGTTAGATGCACACAATACAAGGCGGAAAGACGCAAAAGATGATATTGAGTATTATGAAAGAAGAAAAGAGGAACTATCTGCTCAAATACTCGCAAATAAGGATGAAAAACATAATCAGGATAAAAAACTTTCGCTGGAAAAAGACATTGCTCAAATCACCAAGAATATAGAGAATGACGAAACTCGTATTGTCAAGGATTTTAGCGCAGGAACAATGAAATTCTTTGCCACACCGCTTATTTATCGTGCCATGAAGGTTATTGACGAAGCAAAGGATAACGGCGAGGGTATCCCTGAAATGCGTTCCGCTGCTATTGACTTCATTTTGGATAGGCAAAAATGCATATGCGGTTGCGACTTAATCAAAAACGAGGGCGCAAGAGAAAACATTTTATACGAGCAAAGACTGCTACCCCCTCAACACTTAGGTACTGTCCTGCGTACTTCAAAGGAAACATTTAAGCGTTATTTAAATGAAACTCAAAGTTTTTGCGAAACGGTGAAGGATAACCATACCGATTATCGTAACAACAGAAATTTCCTGGATGCTAAAACAGATGAACTAAAAAATGTAAGCGCCAAAATCCAAGGCAACATTGATGTAGCTAAAATTGAGCAAGACTACCAAAAAAACGAGAAAACTCTAAAAGACAAGAGAGATCTGCTTTTGAAGATTACATCTGATATCGGGGCAACAGAAAAAGAAATAGCAGAAATTGAAAAAACTATTGAACGGTTGACTATCGTATCGGACAAAAATGAGAGATTGAGAAAATGTATCGCCTATGCAAAAGCCGTTTATGAATGGTTAAAAGTTGGCTATGACAAGCAGGAAAAAGAAGTCAAAGAACGCTTGTTGGAAAGTGTAAACAACATTTTTGAGAAGATGTACCACGGAAAACGTCATGTTACCATTAACGACCGTTATCAAATAGTCTTAATGACACTTTTGAATAATGACGAAGTGAAAACAGACGAAAGCAAGGGGCTAGAAGCTGTTAAAAATTTCTCCTTTATTTCCGGCTTGGTGGATCTAGCAAGGCAGAAGGCTCATAAAGGAAACGGTGTCACAGATGATGAGGAAATTCCTGTCAACACAGAGGCATATCCTCTTGTGATGGATGCCCCTTTCTCTAATGCAGACGAAATTCATATAAACAATATCTCCAAAATTATTCCTGAAATTGCAGAGCAAGTCATTTTAATGGTTATGCAGAAGGATTGGGAGTTTGCAAGACCTGCCTTAGAGGACAAAATCGGATGCAGATATTCGATTGAGAAGATTAACAACTCCGATACTAATTCTGTCATAAGGAGGAATGCGTAAATGTTTAATAAGCCATATTTGCTTAAAGGCAAACACGCTACATACATACGATTTTTAAGTGCGCAAACAAAAGTTAATGACAAAAATGCAAAAGGCGCATTTGTCGTTAGAACTGCAGTCGAAATTTATAAAACTGCACCATTGATCGGGCTTGGGTATAATAGAAAAAGTCCGGAAGATACTCAATCAAATGATAGCTATACAATTTTTGGTGATGCAGTCATAGGGCATCAGGCCGACCTTGATTTTGCTTTTAGGCTTGTCATGCTTGCAGATAACTCAACAGAGTTATCCAGCGATGATAAAATTGATCGTGCTTTCAGGCAGGATGAACAGCCTAAAAAATCAGACGAGAATTTAGAGCTGTTCCATCAATTTATGCGTGGCGGTCTTGAATGGCTATACGAGCACTTTACTGACGGAGCAACCACCAAGGTGGATTACTTAGAAAAAGTGTATGAGGTCGTAAGTCTTTACAAAGAGGATTTTAGCATCGGTGATTAAAATTAAGAAAGTGGCATGGTAAAACTGTTGCATACTATTGAAGGTGGTTTTGTGGAATTTGAATATATAACTGTTTGTATAGCTCCTGTAAACAGCCTTTTATAAAATCTTGTTTGGATTCGCTCAAGTTAACGGGTTCAATGCTTTTTATATTAAGATGTAGGAACTGGACAAAATATCCAGATGAAAGCTCTCATTACTGTGAGGGCTTTTTTTATTCGTGGGACAGGATTCCCCTTACTTCGCAAGTAAGTTATGACATAATGTGGTTATCTTGTATTACGTGTGCTCCGAAAAAGTAAAATAATGTAGAAATTGAATAATCTGGAGTCAATTGAGCCAATTCCGGACTGCGAGAGCCATGTCTCCGGTAGCTCAGTGACCTCCATGTACGGCGGCTCTCTGAAACCGTAATATCCAAATTGGAATTAGAATTCAAATATAGAGGGGTGAAAATGGTGGATTTTCAAAATGCTGTGTCTATCATTGTAGCGGCAATTGCTGAAAGGAAAAAGGTCAATTTGCATTTTTATTCAAAAGAGGATCAATCGATACAGCAACGCACCTGTGCTCCTTTGGATGTAGGGCCAAGTAGAAGGGCTAAGATCCAAAATGATAGGTTTCATTTTTGGGATTATGACAGCGACCAGAAACCTCATGTGCTGAGCATTAACCCTGAACAAATGGTTAAGATAGAAGCCTTAGAGGAAATATTTCAGCCTGAAACAATTGTTAATTGGGACACGAGGAAGTCACCGTGGTTTGTTAAGAGGGATTGGGGGAGTGTGTCATAGCTAATTAAAATATCGAAATATATTTAGAGAAGGTGTTCACTTGTTAAAAAGTATAAAAGTAAGTAACTTCAGGTGTCTACAAAATAATTTTACAGTAAGTTTTGAGCCAGATATGACCGTAATTGTTGGTGAAAACGATGCCGGAAAAACTTCTTTAGTAGACGTTTTAAAAGTTATTTTCAGAGGCAAAAAAGTTGAATCCAGTGATTTCTATTATGGAGCAACTGAAATTATTATAATCGCTGAGATAGACGAGAATGTTTTTACTTTAAAACATTCTATTGAGAATAATACTGTTATTTCAAAAACATATTTAAGTTTATCGCATAGTAAATTGAATGATTTCAAGTTGCTGGTTGAACGGCCAGGTTCTGAAGAAATAATTTTAAAATCCGTTGCTGATACAATTGGAGTCAGTTATAGAAGTAACTCTTCAATAGCTACTCTAAAAACTAATTTAATTGTAAAACTTGAAACTTTGTTAACAGGTGATGATCCTGTCGAATTTGATAGTAAAATTCCTGCTACAAAAACATATTTCCTAGATGGGAAAGATTTCGAGGATATTTCTTCATTTGTAAATGAACTTTTTTTTAAGGAAAAACGTAAGAATATTTGGACAGAAGTGATTAATGATAATATTACGATAGAAGATGTAGTTAGAGGTAAGTTAACAACATATGCTTCAGAGATAACCGACAATATAAACAATGAAGGAATTAAGGATAAAATTAAACAATTTATGCCAGCATTAACAGAAATAGCGGTCTCTTCAGATTTTGACGCAAGGGATTTAAATATTAATGTACAAGTTAAAATGTTAGAAAACGATAAAGAGATTTTCTTTTCTAAAAAAGGTGATGGTACTAAAAGAAGGATAACCATGGCCTTACTTGACTATCATACAACAGACGAAGAGATTACTCCTTTATATGTACTAGATGAGCCAGATACACATTTACATGTAAAAGCACAGCTAGAGTTATTAGATACTATCAAGGGATTTATATCTCATAATAAACAAGTGATTATAACAACCCACTCACCATTTCTGATTAATTATTCTAAGCCACAGAAAATTAGGTTATTGATAAATAAAAATAACTCAACATTTGTTAAATCTATTGGTAGTGATAGCGACATAGATACTTTGCTTCGAAACATCGGTATTGAGAATATCTATCTTTTTTTCGCGAAGAAAATAATCCTAGTTGAAGGTGAAACAGAGGAAAGATTTATTCCAATTATTTATGAACGGTCTTTTGGTATGAATCTACATAGTAGTCTGATTAAAGTAATGAACGTTAAGGGCATAAAAAATGTTCCGGGTTTTGCAAGGGCATTATTAGAATTGATTACAAAGGATAATATCATTACTCTAATTGACAATGATGCGGACGAAACTACACAACATTTAATCAATGAATTAGGTTTAGACCCAACACAGAAATTCGTCGTCGGGACTAAAGAATTTGAAGATTCATTTGATTCAGACGTAATTTATGCTAGCTGGAATGTTTACGTAAAATCTCGTGGAGGAAGAATCGGAGAAAAATGGAATCCAGAAGGCTTAAAAATATTGAAAGATGATTGTATTGCAAACGGCAAAAAATTCAGCAAAATTCTTAGAGAACTAAATAGCGGAGGTTCAAAAAAATTGGATAAAGTTACTTTAGGTATAGCTCTTGGAGAGTTCTGTCTAGAGGAACACTTGCCGCAGAGGCTAAAAGAGTTGTTTTCTGCAATGAAATAATAAGTAAAAGACATCATGCCTGCGATAACGCCGATTGAATTAGATTTGTCGAATTTGGTTGATTGGAATTAAGGAATGATGAGAAAGTAATATAAGCCCAATATGTGCTATTTGCCCTAAGCGTTATTGATGGTACGTTTGTTGCTTGCTCATTGGGGCTTGTTTTGATCATCTATGCGGTGGTAATTGGGCTATATTTATATATAGTTATGTTTTATTAACTGAACAGGCACAGGGGGCAAGGGGTAATAGATGAGAGAGTGACTAAAATTATTTAACAAACTTTAGGAGTGCTTAGTATGTGCGGTCGCTTTTCATTTGTAGATATTGAGGATATAAGAGAACGATTCCAAATAGAACCGCCAAAC
The DNA here is from genome assembly GCA_031292095.1 of Desulfosporosinus sp. Taxonomy (GTDB): domain Bacteria; phylum Bacillota; class Desulfitobacteriia; order Desulfitobacteriales; family Desulfitobacteriaceae; genus Desulfosporosinus. Next base: position 34,017 of record JARLHU010000184.1, on the reverse strand, counting down.
TTAAAACCCAACTATAACGTAACCCCTTCTCAGGATGTGCCCGTCATAAAAGGCAATCAATTAGCCATGTTTAGGTGGGGTCTAATACCTTTTTGGGCTAAAGCTCCTTCGATCGGAAATAAAATGATAAACGCCAGGGTAGAAACTGTTGATGAAAAGCCTAGTTTTAAGCATACCCTCCAACGGAAGCGTTGTCTCATAGTAGCTGATGGGTTTTATGAGTGGAAGAAAGAAGGAACCACGAAACATCCCTACCGGATTACGCTAAGGAGTAAAGAAGTATTTTGTAAACTCGCCTAAGAATAATGGACCAGAGTGTTTAGAGCCTGTGCAACTTAAACTATTTTAAAACTTTCATCAAAACCGCAGTGATGCAGTTACAATTGACTAGACATCATCGGGTATTCCTCGTCATCTACTGTTCCGCCACTACTAAAACGTACTCCGCTATTCAAAAACGAGGATCTGAACACTGAACTATTCCCAAACCTTTCACGTATAGAATCGACTGCCCGATCAACTGTTCGCTGCTTTTCGTAATCCTTCTCAAAAAGGGCCAACTGATGATAGTCATTCTGGGTCAGTTCCGACACACGAACGCCTAATTGTCGAACAGGCTCACCTTTCCAAAGTTCATCGAAGAGTTTACAAGCTAATTCGTGGATGGCATTAGTACAATCAATCGGAGACGAGAATTTCCTTTGATGCGAACAAGTATAGAATTCATTAGTCTTAAGAGAAACGGAAACTAGCCTAGCATAATATTTCGCCTGTCTTAATCTCGCAGCAACCGTCTCTGTCAAAGACAGCAAAACAAGGTGAGCGTTCGTTTTATCCGAAACATCGAAAGGGATTGTGGTTGAGTTTCCAATCCCTTTAATCAAAGGTCTGCGAGATTCCCTCACTGGGCTTGCTTCATTTCCGTTAGCGTAATTCCAGACCAACATGCCATGGCTCTTAAGGAAGAGCTTAAGGATCTTGGGGTCATAATGAGCCAGATCACCAATCGTATTAATAGCCCGACTCCGTAACTTCTTAGCAGTTGCACGACCGACCATAAACAGTTCCTCAATGGGAAGAACCCACATTTTCTCTGCAATCTCGTTGGGGAAAATAGTATGAACTTTATCGGGCTTCTTTAGTTCGGAAGCCATCTTTGCTAGGATCTTGTTAACACTAATGCCGACATTAACAGTAAAGCCTAGCTCATTTTTTATACGATCTTTAATTATATAAGCAGCTTCAACAGGATCTTTAAAAAGGCGTTCCATGTTCGTGAAATCCAGAAAATACTCATCAATGCTGTACTGCTCAATCACTGGTGAGTATTCCCTCAAGATATCACCAAAAGCTCGGCTACATTGCATGTACAATCCGTAATTCGGACGTACTATAATAAGTCCAGGGCATTTCGCGCTGGCACTCATGATACTCTCGCCTGTTTGAATATCATATTTTTTAGCAGGAATAGATTTCGTTAACACAATACCATGTCGAGTTACGGGATCACCTCCAACAACAGAAGGCACAGTCCTGAGATCAAGTGGGTCGCCATGCTGTAAGCGATGTACGGCTTCCCATGACAAATACGCAGAATTCACATCTATATGAAATATAATTCGTTGGCTCATACACTTCACCTTTTCCTTTGGGAATATTTGTTTCTATTTTAACAGAACACTTGTTCCTAGTAAAGGGCATGCATTTGCCAGATTCTAGTAATAAGGTTCAATATTCAATGTTAATAAAACAAGACCGCCTTGACACTAGCTACTTTGTACTACCGTTCTGACGCTCCCCTAAAGAAAATTAATGGTGTGTTGGTTTAATGCATAAATATGCAACTAATTAAGTACTGTGGAGGTGTTAGTTTCCCTATTATTGATAATAAGTAACAATTGAGCATTTCTTTTGAATGCTATAAATCAAGCCCTCACGTTCTAATAAAAGACGGAGGGCTTTTTTGGTACTTGTATATATTACTTAACATTATCGGGCACATACGGCCAAATGGTGAAGAGTAAACCAAAGGCAAGCAATATGATTGAGAAAATAATCAGTACGGTTATTACTCGTTTTATACTCGTGACTTTATAAGAGTCTCGATGCGATACGCGAACAATGCACCACGAGACAAATCCCACTATAGTTGCAAATACGTTCTTGGACTTAATGACATACCTTCTTGGGGATGATTCCATTTCTACGATGATCATCTCGGGGTCGAATTTTGGGTCAAGCTCGACTTCCGTCCAAAACTTTGCCCAAAGTAAAGACATTACATAACCGCCGATTACAAAAACAATTGCCGCATCACCTAAATTCTTAATTTCGATGGCTACCTTATAACCATAAAGGTGTCGAAGATAATCCATACAAACTATGAAGAATTTATAAATCATTCACCACGTGCCTCCTTCCTTTTAAGGTAACGCTGGTATGTCTGATACATCTCGTCATATAACTCATTCTTCTCCTCGTCACTCAAACTTTTATCTCGCCCGATTTGTGCAATAGTTTTTTGAAGGGAGTTACTACTCCGAACGGTCTCCCGTGTCAAGATTGGAGTTTTACCCCATCTCATGAATAATTCATCCTCATCAACACTGTAATAATCTGCTATAACCTGAAGATAATGGTCGGATGGAAGCCGACCTTTTTCGACGTGAGAGACATAGTTGGAGCTCATACCTATATCTCTCGCCACCTGAGACAAAGAGCGATCTCCGCGTAAATCCTGCATATAAAAACCTGCATCTAACCTTTGAAGTAATTTTTGTCGTTCCACTTCTCTGTTTGCTGATATGTCGTCAAATTCCTCTTCTTTTCCATGTTCATCATCCTTAGACATATTAAACCTCCACTTACAGTATGTACTTGTAGAAAATTGTAAGATCCTACAGTATATTGAATCTTGTCACCGTTCGAACCAAAGAGTTCGGGTGTTCTTGGAAACGAGAAAATTATAGTTCTCGAATGTAAGAAGAATGGTTTTCTCAGATCTGGTAAAACATCGGTACTAGTGTTCACCCGTGTAAGAGTTTTAATACAGAGGAGGAATTTAAATTGAGTCAAATCAAAAAAATCATTGTTGAAAGGAACCTCAAAATTGACCAAATTGCAAGTGAAGCCGGGCTCCCACTATCATCCTTGTACGCTATTGTGAACGATGGACGCGAACCGAGTGTTTCCAAGGCTATAAAAATCGCCAGGGCTTTAAACGCAACCGTTGAAGAATTATTCGTCTGAGAGGGGCAATCTTGTGAAAGTACCAAAAACGTGGCCCAAGGTAAATCTGACACCGAACGCCAGGGTGGTTCTCGAAAAGCGTTACCTGATGAAGGGCGATGCAGGGAGAGCAATCGAAACCCCAGAGGATATGTTCTATAGGGTAGCCAAGGTGGTTGCCGAAGTAGATAAAGACCATGGTTACGATGAAGACGAGATTAGAAAACTGACCAAGGAATTTTACGAGATGATGGTCACCCTGGAGTTCATGCCAAATTCACCAACACTAATGAATGCAGGTCGTGACTTAGGCCAGCTAAGTGCCTGTTTTGTTTTACCAGTTGGCGACTCTATGGAAGAAATCTTTGACGCTATAAAAAATGCCGCCATCATTCATAAATCCGGCGGTGGGACAGGCTTTAGTTTCTCCAGGCTGCGTCCGAAAAATAGCGCAGTTCGTTCTACTGGCGGTGTTGCATCGGGTCCTGTTTCTTTTATGAAAGTATTCAATGCCGCAACGGAGGCCGTCAAGCAGGGCGGAACTAGGCGTGGAGCAAACATGGGAATCTTGAGGGTTGACCACCCGGATATACTGGAGTTCGTTTCCTGTAAAGAGGACAACAAGGAACTCACAAACTTTAACATCTCTGTTGGAATAACGGACAAATTTATGAAGGCACTAGAACAAAACACTCATTATGATCTCGTCAATCCCCGCACAGGTGAAGTAGTGGACATGCTATCAGCCACTGAGGTTTTCCGTAATATTGTTGACCATGCGTGGCGCAATGGCGAACCGGGAGTAATCTTCCTGGACCGCATGAACGTTGACAATCCGACACCACTCATTGGAGAGATCGAGGCTCCAAATCCTTGCTCCGAGCAACCTCTTCTCCCAAACGAGGCTTGTAACCTTGGATCAATAAACCTAAGGGCTATGGTACGTTTATACGAAGGTAAGTATGAGATCGACTGGGAGCGGCTTGGGCATGTAGTTCGGCTGGCTGTTCGTTTTCTGGACAATGTTATCGATGCAAATCAATACCCATTGCCTGCTATTGATGAAATGGTGAAGGGAAACCGCAAGATTGGCCTGGGTGTTATGGGGTTCGCGGATGTGCTCATAATCCTCAAAATCTCATATGCCTCCGAAGAGGCGGCACAGTATGCCAAAGAAATAATGTCGTTTATTCAGACACACGCTCGAATAGAATCCCATCGGTTAGCTAAGGAGCGTGGGGTGTTTCCTAACTTTATAGGTTCTATTTTTAACATCGAACTCCGCAACGCGACACTGACAACTATTGCGCCAACAGGAACCATCTCTATGATCTGTGGGGTATCCGGTGGCGTAGAGCCAATATTCGCGGTGGCTTATACGAAAACTGTCATGGATGGAATACCCTTCGTCGAGGTCAATCCATTGTTCGAGCAATACGCCAAGGAGTATATGTTCTACTCGGAAGAATTGATGCAGAAGATTGCCGAGCGAGGGACTGTTCGTGGTCTGCCTGAAGTGCCGGAATGGGTGCAGGAAATATTTATTACGGCACAGGAAATTGAACCGGAATGGCACGTTAGGATGCAAGCAGCCTTCCAGGAATACACGGACAATGCGGTATCAAAAACCATCAACATCCCAAGTTCAGCGATTCGCGAGGATGTCGCCATGGCTTACAAGCTCGCCTATGAACTGAATTGTAAGGGACTAACCGTTTATCGAGATGGTAGTAGGGAAGGACAGGTGCTCACGACAGGGACAAGCACACAGCCACGCGGCATGGCACCACTGCCAATTGAGGCAGCCTCATCCATCAAGCCACGCCAAAGGCCGGAGGTCACGACAGGAGTGACGGAAAAAATCGAAATCGGCTGCGGCAACCTTTATGTCAGTGTCAATTCGGATGAGAAAGGGATCTGTGAGGTGTTCACCAACACAGGTAGAGCAGGAGGATGTTCCTCCCAATCTGAGGCAACTGCCCGTCTCATATCTGTTGCACTTCGTTCCGGAATATCTGAGGAAGTTATTATCGAGCAAATCCGTGGAATACGATGCCCGGCTTGTATGCGACGCGAAGGAGTAAACGTGACATCCTGTCCAGACGCCATCGCACGGATCATTAAAAAGAACATCGTTAAAGGAGGTGGTGAAGATGTAAAGCCTGTAGAGGTATCCGGGGCCAATAAATGCCCGGAATGTGGGATGCCAATCAATCACGAAAGCGGGTGCGTTGTCTGTGTTCACTGCGGATATTCCAAGTGTTCTTGAAAAATTAGACAAGCTCATAGAAATCATTACCCTCATAGAAAAGAAAATGAGCGGGAATTGCCTGCCAGCAACCCCACTCGAAGAGAAAATTCTTTCAGCTCCTAGTATACCTGAAGAAGTAACACTTGTGAAGATCCGCTCCGTTCTAAACACTAAAAGAGAAAAAGCAAAAGAACTGTTGCAGAAATATGGTGTTAAAAGGCTTTCCGACTTGAATCCCTTGGACTACCTCCAATTTCTTGAAGAAGCAGAGGTGTTGTAGTCTGGGTGATCACGCCTTGCTATCGGCCTCAAGTTCTCACAGGTGGTTGCATTGCACACCATCGGCTGTGCTGGAACGATCCAAGGAAGATAAGTCGAGCAATGCAGCAGCTGAAGGAACTGCAGCGCATGAATTATCGGAACACAAACTGCGCGAATTTCTGAAGATTAAAACGGTACGGCCTCTTTCAAAGTATGACTCGCCAGAGCTTGAGTATTACACTGACGTTTATGTGGATTACGCTTGCGAGCTAATCAGCGAAGCTTACTCTCGGTCAAGTGACCCAGTGATCCTCGTCGAGCAGAGAGTGGCTTTTACGGACTGGGTTCCGGAAGGATTTGGAACGGCAGACCTCATGGTGGTGGCCGACAAAACGATGGATGTACTCGACCTAAAGTACGGAAAAGGTGTTCAGGTGTCGGCAGAGGATAATCCCCAACTGCGCTTGTATGCGCTAGGGGCCTTGGCGATGTTCGATTACTTGTATGACATCGAGACTATACGCATGACGATCTGCCAGCCTCGTTTGGATAATTACTCAACCTGTGAGATGCCCGTGGTCGAGCTGCTGCACTGGGCTGAGAATGAGTTGAAACCAAAGGCTGAACTCGCGATAAAGGGCGAGGGAGAATTTTGCACCGGGGATCATTGTCGGTTCTGCCGGGTAAGGGCTACCTGCCGGGCCAGAGCAGACCGGAACTTCGAGCTTATTAAGATGGACTTCAAAAAGCCCGACCTATTAACGGATGAAGAGATGGCTGAGGTGTTGGTCCGCGTCGATGAACTGAAGCGATGGGCCGTGGACGTTTGGGCCTACGCCGAGGAAGAAGCCATAGCCGGGCGTAAGAGTTGGGGCGGCTACAAAGTCGTTCAGGGCCGAGTTACTCGGAAGTACACGGACGAAAACGCGGTGGCCGGGGCGATTATCGCGGCGGGATTCAAAGAAGAAGATATTTACTCGGTGAGCCTCCTTGGAATAACAGCCCTAGAAGGGCTTTTGGGTAAGAAACAATTCAAAGAGATCCTCGGCGATCTGATTATTAAGCCAGAAGGTAAGCCAACCTTTGTACCTGAGTCGGACAAGCGTCAGGAGTACAACCCAGCAATGACGGATTTTAAATAAACAAAAGAGGGGGGCGGACGATTAGCTCTACCTGTGGAGAGGCGCTTGATTAGGAACTAAAGGTGTTGCCTAAGGTGGAGCAAAGACACTGCCCCCCTAAAGAAAAGGGGAAATTTAAAAATGGCAATTAAAGTTGTAACAGGAAAAGCAAGACTCTCTTATGCGCGTATTTGGGAACCAGTATCCGTCAATGGCAGCGACCCAAAACACACATGCCGTGTATTAATTCCAAAGACAGACAAAGAGACGGTGAAAAAGTTAATGGATGCCGAGGCTGAGGCAGAAAAGGCCGGAATCGCAAAATATGGCGCAGGTTTCGCGGGCAAGAAGAACACCAAGATGCTCAAGGATGGTGACTTGGAAGAGGATGAATCCTGCCATGGCCATTACTTTATCAACACCAGTAACAAGAACAAACCTTATATCGTGGACATGCAGGTTCAACCCATTTTAGATCAGTCAGAGGTTTACTCCGGGTGCTACGCCAGAGTTAGTCTTGATATTTTCCCCTATAACGCCGGGCTGAACAAAGGGGTAACGTCTGTTCTAAACGGAATTCAAAAAGTCACCGATGGAGAATCCCTTGGCGGGGTACGCCATAAGGCTGAGGATGATTTCAGCGTAATAGCCGACGATGACGATTTCTTAAACTAGAGGGGGGGGAATTGAAATGATAAACCATGAAAAGATAAACCATGAAAAGATCCTTACAGAGCACACTAAATTACTTCGTGAAATTATGGATGTGATAAACAAACATGATGAGGCAATTTTGCTCCTTGGCGAAAAGGTGATGGAGGATGAATACTATACGGTTCATGAGTTTGCGGCAATCACAGGCCAAAAATTAAAGCCTGGTCAGGTAAGGTTGCTTATGAGTATCGCTTTCCAACTCAGCAGGAGGCGTGATGTCCCGGTAGATGGCGACCAATACCGCATTGATATCCTACAGGAAGCCTTTGAATGGTCGTTTTAGGAATTGACCTCGAAACCTATTCCGGTGTGGATTTGAAAAAAGCCGGGGTGTACGCATACACCTCGGCCCCCGATTTCGAAATTCTCTTGTTTGCGTATGCTTGGGGTAACGAACCTGTGCAGCTAATTGACTTGGCGCAAGGCGAAAAACTGCCGACGGAGTTAGTCGATGCGTTATGTGATGAAACCATAATAAAGACAGCCTTTAACGCAGCTTTTGAGCGAACCTGTTTATCAAAATATCTTGGGAGGCCGCTAGCTCCTGACTCCTGGCGTTGTACGGCAGTCCAGTCGGCGATGCTGGGGCTTCCCCTTCATCTTGCCGGGGTTGCTAAAGTTCTGGGATTGGAACAGCAAAAGATGACTGAGGGTAAGGCACTCATCCGGTACTTCTGCGGCCCTTGTAAACCCACTAAAGTAAATAGTGGTAGAACAAGGAATAGGCCACCCCATGCGCCGGAGAAGTGGGCCACGTTCAGGGAGTATTGCAAGAAGGACGTTGAGGTGGAAAGGGCGATTCGGGGGAAGCTCATGAAGTTTCCAATCTCCGATGATGAACAGGCCCTTTGGTGTCTCGATCAAGAGATTAATGACACTGGAGTTTTGATCGACACCGATTTGGTAGAGATGGCCCTTCAATGCGACAAAAGGTATAAAGATGAGGTTACAGATGAGGCCAAAGAATTATCTGGGCTGGATAACCCAAACAGCGTGGCCCAGCTAAAGGAGTGGTTCTTAGAAAACGGAGTGGAGATCGCGAGCTTATCTAAAAAGGTCGTGGCTGAATTGGCGGGAAACACCGAAGGTGAGATCCAAAGGCTCCTCCAGCTACGTCAAGAGATGGCAAGAACCTCAATCAAAAAATATACGGCGATGCAACGGGCGCTCTGCCCAGATAATCGCGCCCGTGGTTTACTCCAATTTTATGGCGCGAATCGGACCGGAAGGTGGGCTGGAAGATTGATTCAAATTCATAATCTCCCGCAGAACCACTTGCCAGACTTGAAACAGGCGCGGGAAATAGTCAAGGATGGAGAATTTGACTTCCTAGAAATGGTTTATGAGAGCGTGCCTAGTGTGCTGTCAGAACTCATAAGAACCGCCTTCATCCCCGACCAAGGCCACAGGTTTATAGTTGCAGACTTCTCCGCGATTGAGGCGCGAGTGATCGCGTGGCTCGCGGGTGAAGCGTGGCGAATGGAAGTGTTCCAGACTCACGGAAAGATTTATGAAGCATCTGCCTCCCAGATGTTCAAGGTTCCCATCGAGAGGATCGTTAAGGGAAATCCAGAGTATGAGCTGAGGCAAAAAGGTAAAATTTCAGAGCTCGCCTTGGGGTATGGTGGAAGTATTGGTGCATTGGTGGCAATGGGCGCACTCAACATGGGGGTAAAAGAGGACGAGTTGAAACCACTCGTTGCCGCATGGCGGGCAGCAAATCCTAACATTACAAAGTTTTGGTGGGACGTTGATAAGGCAGCACTTAAGGCCGTTAAGGATCGAATCCCGCAGACCGTTGGAAATATAAAATTTCTATTCAAAAGCGGAATCCTGTTTATAACGCTCCCTTCTGGCCGAAAGCTTTCTTATATCAAACCAAAGCTAGAGGAAAACAAGTTTGGACGCGAGGGCCTCACCTATGAAGGCATTGGCGAGAACAAACAGTGGTGTCGGATAGACACTTATGGCCCGAAGTTGGTTGAGAACTGCACACAAGCTGTCGCCCGCGATTGTCTTGCGGAGGCCATGCTGCGGATTGACCGGGCCGGGTACAAGATTGCTTTCCATGTCCATGATGAAGTGATAATTTCAGCACCAATCGGTGAAGGCTCGCTGGAGAATGTGTGTGACATTATGGCTCAGCCGATAAGTTGGGCTGAAGGGCTACCCTTAAAAGCAGATGGGTTTGAAACAGACTTCTATAAAAAAGGATAAAGGGGAGATGTTGTAAATGAACAACGTAATTATAAAGCACGCGATTGATAGTCGAGAAGTATCCGAGATGGTGGACAGGCCACACTACGATTTGATGAAAAGTATTCGGCAATACTGCGGCTATTTAGGAGAAGGGAATTTCTCCTGCTCCGATTTCTTCATTGAAACCAGTTACCTTTCCGAGCAAAACAAAAAGATGCCATGTTATCTGCTCACGAAAAAAGGCTGCGAGCTGGTGGCCAATAAAATGACCGGACGAAAAGGAGTGCTCTTTACCGCAGCATATGTCACTCGGTTCGCGGAAATGGAAAAGGCAATGAAAGACCCCAAGACGCTTCGGGAAGAGGCATTGCATATGAACGCAAGAACTAGACAAGCCAAGATGTTGTTCAATATTGCTAAGACATTTAAGAAGCAACTCTCCACTGAGGAAATCCAGCTCCTCATCAGTAACGCGATAGAATATGTGACTGGGCAGCAGCCTATTTCTAAGTTCCACCCACAATTGGGGGGTAAGTAATAATGGATTTTTTGGCACTGGTGTTCATGATCGCTGGTTTTGGAGATGCAGCCTATGGCAATGCCTTGTATGCGATATATTTCACACTTGTTGCAGCAGTATGTGTACTTTTATTGATATTAAACAGCTAGGAGTGAGAGGGTGGAACGAAAATTAACCATCTCTGTTGGAAGCTCGCGAATGGAAAAGAAATGGACTCCTAGGGAAATGTCCTGGCCGGAGCTAAGAGACAAGCTAGGCCAACCGAACTACACCGGGGAAACTGTTGCTGAATATAAGAAAATGCCCAAGCCAAAACAGGATGACATTAAGGACATTGGAGGTTTTGTCGGGGGCAAGCTCAAGGATGGTATCCGTAAAAACGCTAATGTTGAGTACCGCAGCGTTCTTGTGATGGATATGGACTACGCTCAACCGGATACTTGGGAGACAATCATAATGTACAACGGGTGTGCTTTGTGTATCAGTGGTACGCACAAGCACACGCCGGAAGCCCCAAGATATAGGCTCGTTGCTCCACTTTCGCGGGATGTTACTCCTGATGAGTATATGGCCATCGCGCATAGGTTTGCCAGTGAAATTGACATTGAACAATTCGACGATACCTCGTTCGAGCCAGCGCGTTTAATGTACTGGGGAAGTACATCGAGCGATGGGGAGCACGTATTCAAATACCAGGATGGGCCTTGGCTAAACCCCGATGAAATCCTCGCGAAATATGAGGAATGGACGGACACTTCTAGTTGGCCGGTATCGTCGCGAGTGGGTCAGGCGCGTAAGAAGTTAGCGGCTAAACAAGGCGATCCACTTGCAAAGAAGGGTGCTTTAGGAGGTTTCAACCGGGCTTACAGCATCCCCGAAGCAATCGAAACATTTCTTCCCGATGTTTATGCACCATGTGAAACTTGCGAGGATCGGTACACCTTTATTGGCGGATCAACCTCTGGCGGGTTAGTGCTTTATGATAACGACACCTTCGCGTTCTCACACCATGGAACCGACCCCATAAGCGGAAAGCTGGTCAACGCTTTCGATTTAGTGCGAATTCACAAGTTTGGTGCTCTCGATGATGGTGTAGAAGAAGGAACGTCACCAGGAAAAATACCATCTTATAAGGCTATGCAGGACTTGGCTGTCAATGATGGGGCAGTAAAGCAGCAGCTTATGATGGAAAATATGGCAGCGGCATTGGAAGAATTTAAGGATGATGACTGGGCTAAAGGACTGGAATATAAACAAGATGGCACGCTGAAGGCGACCATCGACAACATCCGGCTAATCATGGAGAACGATCCTAACCTAAGTAAAACAATAGGATACAACCAGTTTGCTAGTCGTATCGAGCTTTTAAGGGACTTGCCTTGGCGCGGCATGGATGGAAACACTTACTGGCTGGATTCGGATGACGCAGCCCTTCGGCACTATTTAGAGAAGTACTATGGCATCAGCCACACCGGAAAAACAATGGACGCACTGTCTGTGATTGTTGAGCAGAACAAGTTTAACCCAGTTAAAGAATATTTGAACGGCCTTACTTGGGATGGAACCAAACGCCTCGACACCCTGTTTATCGACTACTTTGGTGCGGAGGATCACGATTACACGCGGGCCGCAACACGAAAAATGATGTGCGCGGCGGTCGCGAGGATCTATAATCCGGGGTGCAAGTTTGACTATATGCTCCTAATGATCGGAAAGCAGAGCCTTGGAAAAAGTTACTTCATTAAGATGCTGGGCGGCAAATGGTACTCCGACAGCCTGGCAAGTGTTACCGGGAAGGAAGCCTATGAGCAACTGCAAGGGGTGTGGCTTATCGAAATGGGGGAGTTATCGGCAGCCAAAAAAGCTGACGTTGATGCTCTGAAACACTTTATCACCAAGCAAGAGGACATCTTTCTCTCGGCGTATGGAAGACGAACTGAGGCACATCCTCGTCAGTGCATTTTCTTGGGAACCACCAATGATTATGAGTGCTTAAGAGATACAACCGGAGGTCGACGTTTCTGGCCAATTAACGTGGGTAAGGGTAAAAACGATATGTGGAAGGACTTAGATGTTGACCAAGTTTGGGCTGAGGCAGTCCAGGCATTTAATGCCGGAGAGAAGTTGTTTCTTCCGCAAGAGCTTGAGGATTATGCAAACATGGTTCAAGCAGAACACACTGTTGAAAGCGACAAAGCGGGCATGATCTATGATTACTTGGAAACACTTCTTCCTGAAGAGTGGGACGACATGGATTTAAGCGAAAGAAGACTGTTCCTTACAGGGGACTTTACAAGGGGCGATGGTAAAGTGAAGCGAACCAAGGTGTGCGCCATCGAAGTATGGTGTGAATGTTTTGGCGGCGACCCGAAACAACTCGGTCTTGCACAATCCAGAGAAATCCGAGGAATTTTGGATCATGCCAAGGGCTGGGAGCGGAGCAGTGGAAGGCTAAGGTTCAAAATATATGGGGCTCAAAGGGGTCATTTAAGAAGTTTAGTCTAAACCAATTGGGTACACCTTCGATGTACCTGATGTACCCAGAAAAAACAAACTGGGTACATCAATTGGGTACACCCCAAAGCCTTGCTGTCAGTGGGTTTGAGTGGTGTTGTACCCTATGTACCCAATATTTCTATAAATCATTAAAACTAAGATATAGGGTATATACACCCTGAATATACGCCTAAAACCACGCTTTATAAACTTTACAGAAATGGTGTCACATTGGACACATTGGGTACACCCACAGAAAGAGGTGCTTCATTGTTAGAACGACAGATTGAGAAAAAATTAAGGGATAAGGTTAAAGCCAAGGGTGGCCTCGCATTGAAATTTGTTTCACCCGGAACGGTCGGTGTGCCGGATCGGATCATACTGACACCCGATGGCGGCGTATACTTCGTAGAATTAAAAGCTCCAGACGGTAAACTTTCTGCCAAACAGGTTAAGATGGTTGGTACTTTTGAGAAGCTCGGTCACAAAATCGAAGTTATAGACAGCCCGGAGAAAATCAAGGAGTTTATAGATGAAATATAATCCCCACAATTATCAAGAGTATGCAGTCCAGCAGATATTGGACAAGCCCGCGCTTGGATTGTTTCTCGACTTAGGACTTGGCAAGACGGTTATTACCCTAACAGCCATCAACGAGCTGCTCTCGGAGGATAGAAAGGTGCTAGTGATAGCACCTCTCCGGGTGGCACAGGACACCTGGAGCAAAGAGTGCGACAAATGGGATCATCTGAAACATTTAAAGATCGCTACGGTGTTGGGCTCAGAAAAGAAACGACTAGCAGCCTTACAGGTCAAAGCCGACATTTATATCATCAACCGGGAAAACGTCGCATGGCTCGTTATGCACTACGGAGCAAAGTGGCCCTTTGATATGATCGTGGTTGATGAGCTTTCGAGCTTTAAGTCAGCCAAGTCCATTCGGTTCAAAGCGCTGCGGAAAGTCCAGCCTCTTATAAAACGGATCGTCGGCCTTACAGGAACACCTACCCCAAACGGACTGCTAGACTTGTGGCCGCAGGTGTACCTTTTGGATCGGGGCGAACGCTTAGGTAAAACGATTGGCGGGTATCGAGATCGGTACTTCGTTCCGGATAAGCGGAACCAAGAAATTATATTCAGCTATAAGTTAAAACCCAACGCTGAAGTGGCCATTTATAAAAAGATAGCAGACATCTGCGTGAGTATGAAAGCCCAAGACTACCTTACTTTGCCAGCCCGGATCGACAATTATGTGAAGGTTCAAATGTCCCAGAAGGAAAAGGCACTCTACAAACAACTGGAGCGCGACATGCTGCTGCCATTCAAGGGGGGCGACATCGACGCGACGAACGCAGCGGTCTTGTCCAACAAATTGCTACAGATGGCCAACGGCGCTGTCTACGACGAGAATGGCGCTGCGCGACAGATCCACAGGAGAAAGCTCGATGCCATGGAAGATTTGTATGAAGGGGCTAACGGTAAACCAATTCTTGTGTTTTATGCATATAAGCACGACAAGGAAAGGCTCAAAGGGATGTTCAAGAACGCGAGGGAGCTGCAAGACTCCCAGGATATAACCGAGTGGAATGAAGGCGGGATAGACGTGGCATTAGCTCATCCGGCTTCAGCCGGTCATGGACTGAACCTTCAGGCTGGTGGACACATCATTATCTGGTACGGAATCCCTTGGAGCCTGGAGTTATACCAACAGGCCAACGGTCGCCTGCATCGCCAAGGACAGAACGAGACCGTAATCGTTCACCACATTGTCACAGCCGGAACGGTCGATGAGGACGTTATAAATGCGTTAGGTCGGAAGGATACCAGTCAGGCTGCGCTGCTGCGGGCAGTGAGAGCAAGACTATGAAAGGGCGGGTAGAAATGAAACGAACCAATGAGTTCTCCAACATCCTGGCTCCGGTTGCTGAATTACTCGAACAAAAGAATCATGATTATGGGCGCTCATACGACCGACTCCGTGAGGAGTTTGGAGAAATTTCCTTCCTTATCCGGCTCGACGATAAGATAAACCGGCTCAAAACCTTGGTGAAACACCCGGCAAAAGTTACAACAGAAGCCGTCGAGGATACCATAAAAGACATCATCGGGTACTGCACTCTGGAACTTTGCTTTAGGATGGACAGAGAAGAAATTGCGTCTTTTGAAGGCCGATGCGACTATTGTTTGCATCAGTCAACCATCAGTTGTGTTTATTGTGACGAGGGTTGCAACTGGGAAGCGAAAGAGGGGCGGGGCCAATAATGAATAAAAAATATATAGTCGCTGCTTTAGTCGTTGAAGAATTGGATCGAGCAAATAAGATGTATGGCCCATTTACCTCGCCACATGAAGGTTGGGCTGTGTTGAAAGAAGAAATGGATGAGCTGTGGGATGAGATAAAAAACAAGAAACCCGATAAAGACCGGATGCGCGAAGAGGCTGTTCAAGTCGGGGCGATGGCTATGAAATTTATACTTTCAAACTGTTAGAGGAGGGCTGCATCTTGATTAAAGCAGAAAATATCGCGGTAATGAATTTCGAAAGAGCTTTAAGAGGCATGAGAAATCCTCTTGAAAGCTGGGATCAATCAGACAGCAAATATGTCTCTGGTAAATTTGTTATAGGAGAGAAAGATTTAGAAGTAGCTTTGAAACTTGTTAAAGCTGGCTCGGATCACTCCAAATTCATGCGACAGATATTCGTTTCTATGGACATCACAGCGCCGATGTCTTGGTGGTGGGACTTCGACACTTATAAGATCGCCACAACTAAAAACAGTACAAGCCGGATGCACAAACTAGGAACCAGGCTGTTAGAGCTTAAAGATTTCAGCATCGACGATGAAGATGGAGAGACAAATATAACTCCTTTAAGGTTGTATGTGCTTGAAGATATAAACAGAAGGATCAAAGAATATCAGCAGTTAAAGGGAACAGATTCCAAGGCTGCCGCAAAACTATGGAGGGACATTGTTTTCGATCTCCCTCAGAATTACAACTTTCTTTCGACTTGGACAGGCAGCTATGAGAACCTAGGAAACGTCTATCATGCCAGAAAACTCCACAAACAAAGAGAGTTTAGGGACTTCTGCAAGATCATTGAAACGTTGCCTTACAGCGGGCTAATCACAGTAAGAAAAGAGGCGGCTTAGATGGATGTAAAAGAAATGCTCGATAGTTATCATGGGTTGAGACAAAAACTTGGGATCTTAAAATTTAAAATAGAGAACTTTGAGATGTATATGATAAGCGCCGAAAAGACTATTGAAGGGATGACCTATACAAGTCCACAAGGTGAACGTGTTACCACAAGTGGGGTTTCTGATAAAACGGCAAGAATAGCGCTTAAATATCAGAATGTTAATGCGTCTGATAATATGGAGCACCTTGCAGAATTGGAGGCGCTCTACACGAAACAAAAATATGAGCTTGATATGCTGGAACACTTTATATCCTTGCTAAAAAAAGAGCTTTCTAGCCTTATGACGGATCTAGTTATTAACGACATGACGATAGAAAACGCGAGTATTAAATACAACATGTCGAGATCCTCAGTAAACCGGCACTATGAAAAAGCTGTCATGGAGATAGAAAAGATGTGCCAAGAATTAGGACTTGAGGCGACCGGATAAAAAGGTTAAAATCGGTTATAAACGGTCAATATAGGTCAAAATCGGTCAAGTATGAAGTTTAAATATGTGATATAGTTATGATGTGGAAAAGATTATTAAGGCTCTTGGACAAACGTCCGAGGGCCTTTTCTATTTTCCATCTCCTCTCTTACTATAAAGCGCGGCCTAACGGTCGCGCCTTTTTTATGGATTAATGGGCCTGAGCCCTTTTTATTTATAGGAGGCTGTCATGAGTAATTGCCGAAGATTTCAACCGAAAGAAGATGGTGTAAGGCTAATTTGTGCCAACTGCAAGCGGTGGAACGGAAAAAAGTGTAAAGATGAAGTTGACCTGACAACAAACTATGAAGATAGCAAAGAATTTGAAACCTACGAAAGATTGATGCGTGAAAACAAAGGCGTGTTTTTTAAAAACTAGGGGGAATCACATGTGGCTACTAGCAAATGGCCACAAGTACAAGTGAAGTTACTACTTGTGGAGCGTTGGGCCAGAGATGGTCTGACAGAAGAACAAATATGCAAAAACCTTGGTGTTTCTAGGAGCATCTTTAATGTCTATAAAAATGAGCATCCAGACTTATTGGACGCCTTAAAAAAGGGCCGGGAAGTCGCTATCACAGAGGTCGAGAACGCTCTGTTCAAGCGTGCGTTGGGTTTTAACTACGAAGAGACGAAAGTCTCCATTCGAGTTGTTGGTGGTAAGGAAGTAAAATTCACGGAAAAAACGACCAAGTATCAAGCGCCAGATGTGGCGGCTTGCAGCATACTGTTGAAAAACAAAGACAAGGAACGAGGATGGTCGGATAATCCTCAAAAATTAGAACTTGATAAGTTAATGTTTGAATTCCATAAAAAGATCGAGGAGGCCAAGGTTTTTGGCAATGAAAATAATTGACATTAAAACCTCAGATATTAAGCCTTATAAAAATAATCCAAGAAACAACGACGCTGCTGTAAAGGCTGTCGCGGAATCGATCAAACAGTTTGGATTTAAGGTTCCAATCGTTCTTGATAAAAACAATGAGATTGTTGCCGGGCACACAAGGCTCAGGGCCGCCACCGAGCTTGGATGGAAGACTGTTCCTTGCATTATCGCTGACGATCTAAGTGAAGCCGAGATCAAAGCGTTCAGGCTTGCAGACAACAAGACCGCAGAGCTTGCGTCTTGGGACGTTTCGATGCTGCAAGTTGAGCTTGAAGCACTCAACGAACTGAACCTTGACTTTTCCATGGAGGACTTCGGGTTTGATCTTGAGCAGGCGACTGCCCAAGCCGCCAAAGGTGAAGTAAAAGAGGACGACTTTGACACGGCTACTGCCTTGGCAGAGATCGAAACACCAATGAGTCAGCGTGGTGACGTTTGGCTGCTAGGCAAACACCGACTTATGTGCGGCGACTCTACTTCTATAGAAGAAGTTGAAACCCTTATGGATGGTAAAAAGTCGCGGCACGTCTTCACCGATCCACCTTGGAATGTAGATTATGGTTCGAACACGAACCATCCGAGTTGGAAGTCGCGTTCGATTATGAACGATAAAATGCCAACGAATCAGTTTAAAGAGTTCATGGAGAAGGCGTTCACAGCCATGAAACATGTGAGCGAGCCAGGCTGTATGACTTATGTTGTGATGAGTGCCCAAGAATGGGGAAACCTTATGAATGTATTGTCCGACCTTGAGTATCATTGGTCGAGCACAATCATCTGGAAAAAGGACTCGTTGGTTCTCTCACGGAAAGATTATCATACTCAGTATGAGCCAATTTGGTATGGATGGCTTGAGGGCAGCGCCAGGCTTTGTCCTTTGGCAGATAGAAAGCAGACCGACGTTTGGGACATTCCAAGACCAAAGCGATCTGAAGAACATCCAACCATGAAACCTGTAGAGTTGGTGGCAAAGGCAATCATCAACTCAAGTCATAAAGGTGACTTGGTGCTTGATCTTTTTGGTGGTTCTGGAACAACAATCCTTGCGGCAGAGCAAACCGAAAGGCGGTGTTGCTCCATGGAACTTGATCAAAAATACGTGGATGTAATAGTGAATCGATACATTAATAACGCTGGCAGCGATGCTGGTGTTTTTTTATTGCGTGAAAATCAGAAAATCGCTTATCGAGATACAAAAATCCATTACTGATCTTATGAGCGAACAATACCAATTTGTATATCGATTGCGTTGTCAATTTTAGTAATAGTATCTTCGTCTAATGAAGCAAGTAATTCTGATAATCTACTCCTGTCAATGGTACGAATTTGATGCACTACAGCGAAAGATTCGTGATTCTGGTTTATCAAGAACCCTAGTGGTACGTGAGTAGGTATCATTGCTTTACCGACTCTGGAGGTACAAGGTACTACTGTTACATTTGGCGAGTACTTATTAACAATATCGTTTGACACGATAATGACTGGTCTAGTGCCGCCTTGTTCAGAACCAACCACTGGGTTTAAGTCCGCTAGGAAGACCTTACCTTTAAAAACTCTTTCTTGCCTGACGGTTACTTCACCTGTGATATTCGAAGTAGCATATACTTTCCCTGTAAGGTTCAAGGTTTCGTCGTGTGGCGCTGGTTTAGTAATTATTTTATCACCGCCAATATTATCATCTGTCTCCGAATGCCTTTCGACATTATCGGCGTCATTACTTGGAGGCTCAACACTTGGAGTTTCGTTACTTGGAGTTTCAACACTACTATATGCTTTAGCCAGATTCGCTAAGTATGTATCGGTTTTTAAATCAATATTATCTACTTTGGGCTGAATTTTATTAAGAATGTCTTCTGTTTTTTTAGTATTTAAAGTTATCTGACTAAGTGTTACATCTAACCGAGCTTCTTTATTAGATGTTTTTATACCTTCGGACAAGGCAATGAAAATAGCTACTAAGGCCAGAGTCATCGAGACTAGTCCGCTTCCAATAGAAATAAGATTTTCTAGGTTGCCAGATTTACCCCAAAATTTATACGATAAAGTCATTATTAATACAAAAATTAGTACACCAATACCCCACAGGAAGTGAATGGTATTTCGCTTATATCGGTTATTCTCTTCTAATAATTCTTTCTCATCCAAGTTTTTTCTCCTTACTGAATAAATTAAATATTTGGACACAATTTGCCCTTAATACTTTCTAAATCTACAAATTCGCCGTGTTACCAAAGAAAACCTTTTTATAAAGAGAGATAATTAGTTAGGGGTCTGTTGCTTAAAATACCTTCATTATTGGACCAATTATAAAATAATTTCCTTCATTTAAGATCAAAAGTATGGCACCAAACCTTCGCTAAAGACCCAAGAAGCGAAGTTAGTCTTTTTGAGTAATTCCGAAAGGGGTTCCTTTATTGATGCTCACATCCATATAGTTAAAGCGAAGGCCCCCCCATGCCTCGAAATTACGTCGTTCTCCGCTGCCGTGTGCCCAACAAGCGTAAAATCGGCGGCCCATTTTTGAGTTAAAAAGCGTCAGGGTTTTGGAAATGAATTAATGTCGTTCCTTAACTAGCCATCTGACATAAAAAAAGTAGACTTGAATGGTTTTCAAGTCTACTTTTTTTATGTGACAAGATAAGGATTGGATTGTTTCCAGGTGCTTTATTTTAGGATTATACTCTTACAGCAAACTGCTTCATAACTGTTTGTACTTCTTCTATCTTATCCGGCTTTAATAAGTCAAGCATTTTAGGTATAACCTGTTCAAGATCATCTTGTGTGAAATTGCCTTCTGCCAGTTTCTTAAAGTTGTATTCAAGTAATACTTTTGCTTCCTCAATCCTGTCAGCTTTTACTCTTTCTAGAATAAAATCTAAAAATAGTTCCTGTTCCTGATTCATGAATTAACCCCCTTTAAACTTAAGATGATGAAATAGTATATCACAAAATCAATTTATAAATCGTATTCCTTTAAACAGAGAGTCTGGTGCCTCCCGCAAGGGGGCCTTTTATTTTGTAAGGGAGTCTAACTATGGAAACGTGGAAACTATAGCTCCTTTTGCATAGAAAGGCGGTCTGCCATGAGTACAGGAATTGCAAGAACCTTCTATGCGAGCGCGGCTTGGAACAAAAGCCGCGACTCTTTTTTTATGTTCAAGTTTGGGATCTGCGAGGATTGCGGAGCGCCAGGCGAGATCGTCCACCATATTGACCCAATCACGCATGGCGATATAAAATCCAACCCCGCCAAATGTTATGGTTGGGACAATTTGAAACTGGTCTGTCGGGTATGCCATGAACTACATCACAGCCAACATCGCGGAGGGCTTCGGTTCGACGCGAATGGCGACCTAATATTTCCAAAGGAGTAGCTGCAATGGAAGAACGAATCGCAAATGAGGTGGAGCGCCTATTAGGAATGTTCAAGGACACACCGCCGGAGAAAATGGTCGTTATGAAAAACCTTATTGAGCGCGTCGCATTTATGCAGATCACCCTGGAGGATATGGAGGCCGACATTAAGGCGAACGGAACTATCGAGGTATCCAAGACCCTCCCACGGAAGCGTCGCGAGAGACCAATCGTAAAGAGTTACAACGCTATGATTAAAAATTATAACAGCACGCTTAAACAATTGTTTGATAAAACTCCAGACGCGAAAGCAAGCGAGTCCGACGATGAATTGTTGAAGTTCTTGCAGCGTGGCTCATGAACTATATCACTGAGTACAACGACAAAATCCAAAACGACGAGATTGTTGTTGGGCAACACATCAAATCGATTTATCGCCAAGTCGTCAACGACATCAATAATCCGGGGGCCTACACCTTCGATGAGGCCAAGGCGACACGGCCAGTTGAGTTCGTCGAACTGTTCTGCAAACAGAGCAAGGGCCAGTGGATAGGCAAACCCTTCGTTCTTGATCTTTGGCAAAAGGCCATGATTCAAGTCGTTTTTGGTTTTGTGGACGGGAACGGTCGCAGAAAGTACAAGGAAGTATTCACATTGGTCGGACGTAAAAACGGAAAGTCCAGTCTCCTTTCGGCCCTTGGGTTGTATATGCTCATCGCTGATGGCGAGGGCGGGGCAGAGGTCTACAGCGTCGCGACGAAAAAAGACCAAGCTCGGATCATATCGAACGAAGCCGCCAACATCGTCAAACAGTCGGAAACCCTGAGCCGCCACCTTCGCAAGAACCTCACAGGGCTTTACTTCGACCCGACCTTCTCGAAGTTCGCACCTTTGGCTTCCGACAGTAACAGCCTGGACGGTTTGAACACCCATTTCTGTATGATTGATGAAATCCATGCTATTAAAGATCGGAATCTATACGACGTGATGATGCAGTCGATGGCTTCGCGGCAACAGCCCCTTTTGTGGTGTATTACCACAGCCGGATTTGTTCGTGAGAATATCTTCGACTCACAATATAAGTATGCGGTGGACACCATCAACGGCGTTATAGAGGACGAACACTTCCTCGCGTTTCTCTATGAGTTAGACCCGGATGACGATTACAAAGAACCGGACGTATGGATGAAGGCTAATCCGGGCCTCGGAACAATTAAGGAGCGCCAGTTTCTCGCGGATAACGTCACGAAGTCCAAGTTCGACCCGGCCTTTAAAGCGACCGTTCTTACCAAGGACTTTAATATCACCAGCACGAACGCAAGTGCATTTTTAGACTATGCTGCGATCCGCAACGAAGAAACGTATGAACTAAAAGAAATATACGATATGTACTGCATTGGCGGAGTTGATCTTTCGAGCACGACGGACTTAACCTCCGCGACGATCCTCGTGCCCAAGGCCGGGGGCAAGTTCTTATGCTTTCAAAAATACTGGATGCCTTGGATTACCTTCGAAGAAACAGAACACGCCAAAAAGGTTGTGTACCAAGCGTGGGTTGATCGGGGGCTGCTCGAACTGATCCCTGGAAACCGGATCGACTACAACTATATTACGGAGTGGTTTGTGGCCCAGAAAGAAGAGAGCAAACTCTACTTCCAAGCCATCGGGTACGACCAATGGAATAGCGTCTACTGGGTGAAGGAAATGGAACTGCGGGGCTTCGCTGGCCTCATGGAGATCGTCCAGCAGGGGGCCAAAACCCTGAGCACACCACTTAAAAACCTTGGGGCAGATCTCGCGACGAAGCGGATCAACTATAACAAGAACCCACTTCTGGAGTTCTGCCTTTGCAACTTGGGCGTGGTATACGACCGGAACAACAACATCGTACCAGTAAAGACGGCCTCGCGCGGATTTATCGATGGTGCCATGAGCTTGTTGGACGCATACGTGACTTATGAGCGGCACAAGGAGTTAATCGACAGCCTGGTATAAGAAAGGAGGTGAGCAATATTGACTTTCGGAGTATGTTCTCTAATATTTTTGGGGCCAAACCTCCCAAACAGCAACCCCAGAATCTAAGATATTTCAACCCACTAAACGGTTCCCTCCCGACTATTTCCAACACCAATGGCGACGTTTACTACAACTACCTAATGCGTGCTTGCCTCCGGGCCATTGCGACGCATGTTGCCAAGGCTGACGTTAAGCACATCCGATATGTGGGCAGCGATACCATTCCACAGAACAGCGACCTCGCCAACCTTCTGGGTGGACAGCCCAACCCATATATGAACTCTTCGGAGTTCATTTTTAAATTAACGACCAATTTACTGATCCACAACAACGCTTTCGTTTATATCAAGGAAGATGCGCAAGGGAATGTTGTGGGCCTTTACCCACTGAACAGCAGCTTCGTGACCTACATGGAGTCCAGCGAAGCTCAAGTTGACGAGACTGGGAATCTGTTTGTGAAGTTTAATTTCCGGGGTGGTCAACAAGTTTTGGCTCCGTATTCTCAGATCATTCATGTCAAGAGGGACTATTTTGAGAACGACCTTATGGGGAGCTACAACGACAATGCGCTCTATCCCTTGCTCCAGTTATGTAATACCGTCCACTCCGGTATCGTAAATGCTGTCGCCAATGCTCCTGCGAACCTTCGCGGATCGTTGCACTTCGCCGGTGTCTTAAAGTTGTCCGACGTTAAGAAAAAGGCCGATGCGATCCTGTCTAAGTTCTTCGACATTCAGAACAATGGTGGGATCATTATAACCGACGCTGAAACCGGGGAGTTCAAGCCCATCGAGAACAATGCCATTCTCCTGGATGCGGCGCAGATGGATGCTATCCAGAAGCAAGTTTTTGGTTACTACAACATCAGCGAAAAGATTGTGTTCTCGACCTACAACGAAGACGAGCTTTCCGCGTTCTACACAGCAATCATTAGTCCAATCCTAAAACAGTACGCCGAAGCCTTTACTTTCAAACTTTTCACGGAGCGCGAGCGCGGTTACGGAAATAAGATAATATTTACTTCCAGTAAACTCCAATACACATCCGACAAGACGAAAACCGCGATCATTCAATATCTGGCTCCGACAGGGGCTTTGACGATCAACGAGATGCGGGAGATGTTTGGTTTCGGTGTTATAGAAGGTGGCGAGCGTCGCGTGGAGAGCTTGAACTTCGTGGACGTAACGATCAAAAACGACTACCAACTGGGCATGGCGAAGTCAGTGCAAGGAAAGGATGGTGAGGTTAATGCTCTTAACGAGGAGAAATAAACTCTGGGAAAGGTGGTGATAAACAAGTGCCAGATAAAATTGAGTACCGGGCAATTGAGCTACGCGCGAGTATTACTAACACCGAAGAGGGCCAGTCAATTCTTAAAGTGCTTGAAGGCAGAGCCATAGCCTTTGACACACCCACCCCGATCTTCCAAGATTATGATGGAACCCAGTATTTTGAGCAAATTCACCACGATGCTTTAAACGGTGTTGATCTTTCCAACGTGGTCCTAAAATATAATCACTCCGAACACGTGCCGCCTTTAGCAAGTACCAAAGCTGGGACACTAGACTTAAAGGTCGACGAAACAGGGTTGGGAATCACCGCACGCATGGCGAACACCACTCAAGCTAGCGATATTCATGAATTGGTGCGAACAGGACATCTGGATAAGATGTCGTTTGCTTTTACCGTAGCTAATGATGCCTATGATACGAAAACAAAAACCCGCACGATCTTCAGCTTTGACAAAATCTATGACGTTTCTGTCGTGGATTTCCCTGCCTATGAACAGACCTCCGTTAGCGCCAGGAACTATATAAAAGCGCAGCAAGAGACTAGGAGCTTAGAGATTCAAAGGCAAGAGCAGGAGGCCGAACATCAAAAGCAGCAAGCGGAATTAGAAGCCGAAGAAGCTAAGAAGCGAGAAGCCGAGGAAGAACAACAAAAGCAGGAACAAGAGGTTAAGGAACAAGAAGCCCGAGCAACGGAAGCCATACTTCAACAGTTAATCCTTAAAACTTATGTTTAACGCCCTTCACTTCAAAGTGGGGCGTTTTTATTTTGCCAAAAAAGAAAGGCGGAACAAAAATGTATAAACGACTTAAGGAAATTGAAAGCCGTAAAACCGAAATTCGAGGATTGATCGAATCGGGGAGTGAGATGGATGTTCCAGCGATCTCCGATGAACTGGAAACCCTCTCGAAGGAAGAACGGGGTATCCTGGACAAGATCCAACTGCTGCAAAAAGCTCAAAGTGGACAGATTCCTCTTAAACCCGTGGAAGAACGAACCTTCGGGTCTGGCGGTTTGTCTCCTGCCGAAGATCAAATGTATGAGGCGAGAAAATCCAAAGACTACCGCAGTGCCTTTTATAAAATGCTCAAGTACGGTAAAGCAAGCTTATTAGATGAAGAAAGAAATATTTTGCAAACAGGTAATGCCCTAGGGAACGGAAGAAACATTTCCGAACTTCGCTTCACGTCGGATGCCGCCAGTGCGGGTGCAGCGATTCCCCAGATCACTTTAGACATGGTTATCCAAAAAATGTTGATCGTCTCCGCCGTTTATCCGTTTATCAGCAAGTATAACCTCAAAGGGAATCTGAAAATCCCTTATGAAAATGTGTTCGGGGATGCCGCTTGGACATCGGAAGGAACCTTGGTAAACCCCGGTAGTGATTCGTTGGGCAGCTTATCTCTCTCGGCTTACGACTTGATTAAGACGGTTCAAGTTTCCCGCGTGGTGGAACAACTGTCGATCGATGCGTTTGAATCCTACATCGTGGACAAGCTCTTTCGTAAATTAATGGTCGCAATTGAAAACGCGATCCTCAATGGAACCGGCTCGACGAATAAGCAGCCCACAGGCATCATGAATGCGATCACCTGGGGTGGTGGCAATCAAATCATCTATGGCAAAAGTGGTCAAGGCTTAACGGGATTGACCTACGACACCTTCACGCAATTAAAAGGCAAACTCCTTTCTCCGTACCATCCGGGCGCTTATTGGGTGATGTCCAGCAATACCCTCTATTCCGGAGTGTGTGCGATCAAGGATGCCTTGGGACGACCCATCTTTCTAGAGAATCCTCAGTGGGGCTTAGCTACGGATAGCAACGATGGCCAGCAATCAGATTACAGCAAGTCAGCCATCGTCGGACGAATTCTTGGCAATCCAGCCATCATGTCACCCTATATTCCGGATGGTACCATTCTCTTTGGCGACATGAGATTCTACCATTTCAACCTAAGCGTCGATGTGCTGATTGAAAAATCCTACGAATACGGCTTTGGTTCCAACGATGTCTGGTACAAAGGCTGGCTCCTAGGGGATGGCGGCGTTTCTCAACAAGAAGCCTTCGTTATGGCTCAACCGCATGCTTAAGATTAAATTGCGAGGTGAAAATCAATGTCCATCGCTGCTATGAACCCCTTCATGGGGGAATTAATCCAAACAAATGCACCAGGAGTCACTTGCACTTGGTGTCAGGAAGCTCTCTATGAGATAACGCCTGTGGCGATTAGCAACACCGCTGTTCTAGCGAATACGCTGCTGACTGCCGTACCTCAGGTCATCACCCTCGGCATTACGAATCCCGCCGTAGTGAGAAACGTTGTTATAAAAGGCGCTCTCGCGGGGAGCACAGGGAGTGTTGTCGTGAAGGGAACCGATTATGCGGGAGCCAGTATCAGTGAAACCATCGCACTCGCAGGAACAGCCGTAGTCGTGGGTTTAAAAGCCTTCGCTACCGTCACCGAAGTTGACCTGCCAATCCAGTCCGGTGGAGGCGATGGTGTGAGCGTTGGGATCGGCTCAAAACTAGGGTTGCCCTACACTCTCACTAAAAACGTGGTACGAATGGCCTATAACAACAATGTGCTGGAATCCACAGCTCCGACAGTGACCGTGGATGCTGTTAACCTTTGTAACAATACAGTAACGCTAGCGAGCGCGTTGGCTGGAAATGTCGTGGATATATACCTCGTCGTGCCAGGTTAAGTTATGGCGCTAATGGATGATATCCGGTCTTACCTGAGAATTGACGCGAGCGATACCTCCTTTGATGTAGAGATCCAGGACTTAATTGGTGCTGTACAAACAGAACTTATCGACGTAGGGGTGGACCCTACGTTGGTGGGTGCTGCCACGGATTCACTCATCAAAAAGGCCATAACGACTTACTGCAAGGCGAACTTCGGTTACGACACCGATAATGCCGAAGCATTCACGAGCGCTTACGAGAAACTGAAAATTTATCTTATGAATTCTAGTACGTACCAGGCGGTGAGCAGTTCATGAAGTACGATATGCGCAGCAGTATCGCGCTTCAAACTCGGGCTGGTGCTCAAAATCCAGTGGGCAACAAAGGCGAAAGCTATGTCAATGTCGCAACATTTAAAGCTGCTTATATACCCAACAATGGTCGAATGTATGTCGGCGCATCCCAAATGCATACTGAGGCCGATTGTGAATTCCGGATAAGATACAGTTCACTTCCTCAGCAGGGTATGTACGTGTTTTTTAATAATAACAGGTATTTAGTCCAGGTAGCGGAGGACGTTAGTGGCTTGCACCGGGAGACCCGGATCATCTGCAAGCTGGAAAAGTAGGTGAAGCAATGTCTTACTATGAATCGGGATCGAACGCATCGGAGTCAAGTATTGATGTCGATGACTTCATGGCCAAACTTCAGATGATCGAGAACCTCCCACAGTCTGTCGTCACTAAGGCGGCTAAATCTGGCGCGACCATGGCTCTTAAATTCGCGCGCACAAACCTCAAGCCAACCAACGCGACATTCTTAGGGCGGCAAGGGAAGACTGAGCAACACAGTGGCGGCGACCTTTTAAATGCGTTGAGCATCCAAGCTGAAAAATCAAAAAAAGGTAAAAAGGTATATATCATCAACACTGCGTGGTATGCACACTTTAAAGACCTAAAGTTTACAACCCGAAGTGGTAGGGTGATTGAGGGCAGCCACTTCTTGAAGTACGCCTTGACAAAACATTACGACGAAATCAAAGACGAAATACTTCAGGAGTTAGTGGTGGGGCTTGATAAGGCGGTGGCCAATAAATGATCGAAGATGGTTTGTACTCTCTTATAAAAGCAAACATCCCTGACTTCATGGGCCAGACCGAATATCAGATGTACTACCTAGCGATTTTCGACCCGGTTCCAACGCCTTACTGTGTGTTAAGACGATACAAACGCGATTGCGATCAGGACTTAAGTTCAAACAACGGTTTGTTCACTAGCGGGTATATCATCGAAATATACCATACAGATTCTTGGGCGCTTTTGGATGTACAGCAACGCATAAGGGTGCTCCTCGACACCATACCACTTACAACTGTAGGTGGTATTTTTGTTCAGAACATTTCCGTCGTTGATGATTTCCACACCACTCCCGCACTGATGCAAGAGGCCCGGTCGCGGCTCTACCAAGGAACCCTAGATTTTGAACTATATCATAACACCTATTAGGAAAGGCGGTGTCTTTTTTGGCTAATCTCGCAAATGGTATTGGCGCGATTCTTCAGGTAGGGGCCACCACCATCGGAACGATTACCAAGATCACAAGTCCTCAATTAAAGAGAAATGCTATCGATGTCACCACGCTATCGAGTCCAGGGGGATTCAAGCAATTCCTCGCAGGAATCGCCGACCCCGGAAAGATTGTCGCAGAAGGCTTTTTCAATACTGCGGATTCTGGGCAAAACCTTCTCTACAACAAATTTGTCAATGGAACGGTCGATACCTACACTTTGACGTTCCCTTCGATTACCGGGGCAAGTTGGACAGCGAGCGCCTTCATCGAAGAACTCGACCTCGCGACCAATGTGGATATGACCAAAGCGCTAGACTTTAAATTGTCCCTGC
Source organism: Desulfosporosinus sp. (assembly GCA_031292095.1). Classification (GTDB taxonomy): domain Bacteria; phylum Bacillota; class Desulfitobacteriia; order Desulfitobacteriales; family Desulfitobacteriaceae; genus Desulfosporosinus. The sequence goes on along the minus strand of JARLHU010000184.1, from coordinate 5,421 downwards.
AAATCAATGGTCAACCCAGTATTGGAACTTCACCCACCTCTGGATTGAGCGGCATGACCTTCACGGGGACAGCCGGAACATTGTCACCGACGTTCGCCAACGGTGTTTATGCCTACGCCTACACCTTTACAACCAATACGACCATTACTGTGACACCAACTGCAGGTGTTCAGCAACAGTACACGATGTACGTTGATGGTATGAACCAAGGAACATTCAACACTGGTTCGGTTTCTCCAACGATCCCTTATGCGAGCGTCGGTTCCCACAAGATCGACCTTGTTGTAGCTGGAAGTGGGCTAACCCCACTAACCTACAGCATTATCGCAGTACGAATTTCCTAATTAAACTAAGGTGGCCCCAAGGACTGTGCGAACCTTGGGGCCTAAAAATAAACTATGTATGGAGGCGCTTTGATGTTAGCAGTAACTTATGTGCTCGACCAAGAACGGTCTTTGAAATTAGGGTTTAGGGGTATTGCCAAACTTGAGAAGGTGTTCGGAGCGAATGTAGACAAGTGGAATTTGAAAGAGCTCACCTTTGACCAAGTGGCAGAAATCCTCGCCGAATCCCTACGCCGTGAGATCCCCGATATTACCGCCGATAAAGTTATGGACTTGATCGACGACTTTAGCGACATCAACACAGCCATCAAAAAAGCCTTTGAGAGCATCAATGAGACTTTTGGAAAAAACGAATCAACGGTGGTAACGGAGCAACCACCGGACGCAGTTTTGGAAGTCCCAGAAATGGCGCAGGAAATGGCTCCGGAACTTCCACAGGGAACAGCGATTTAAGTTGGGACTGGTACGAGATTTATAAGACCGCCATTCGCGCCGGAGTTAGGCCCAGTGAATTTTGGGATTTAACTCCAGTCGAATATAACCTCATCGTCGAGGCTTACACCGAAACGCAGAAAGAAACGATGTACCGTGATATAAGGAACGCTTACTATACCGGGTGCTTTGCACAAGTGGAAAAACCTTCTGAGTTTTACGACAAGATCGTGGGCAGTCTTTCTTTCGAGGCTCAAAGCGGCGAAGATATGTTTGAGTTCTTAAAAAGCATGATGCTTGACCCAGTGGAAAATGTCCTTGATTTTAAATTTAACATTCCTTTAGTGCTCACACCAGAATTTGATGTGGGCGTTTTTAGTTATATTTACAGGTTGGAAGAGGAAACCCTCACACTCCACCTTCCTGAAGTCGCGGTTTCTCTGGATGGTGTGGTCTTAGCCCCAGTCAAAGACGTGTACACCCTAGGTCCTGGACTCGTAAACGTCAAATATTTAAGCCAACTATACACCATCTTAGTGTTCCGGGCTTAGAAAGGAGATGCGAGAGTGGGCGAAACAGTCAGTAATATTATCGCGCGTGTCGGAGCCGACGTATCCCCTCTGAGCGCGTCCATGAAAGAAGCCCAAAATACCATCCTCACCTTTCGCGACGAATCCCTCGCGGCACTTAAATCGTTTGGTCTGCCGCACGTTAGTAGCACCAACCTTGTCGAAGCGATCCAGTCGGGACAGCGTGTAATCGTGGACTTCGTTCAGGAATCCGGGGAGAGTTTATCGACCTTCCAATCGCGAGTGCGAGAAACATTCCAACAGGCTGGGCTTGATATTTCAGCCTACGAAGCGGCACTCACTGAAGCCAACAACATCCATGCTTCCTTCGCGAATGGTGCGATTAAAAGTTTCCAAGCGAGCACTGATGCGAGCACAGCCTATGTAAGTACCTCCATGGCGAAGTACCAAGAGTTGAAGGAATCACTTGTGGCATCGTTCGCGGCTATCGGCGATTCAAGCGTCGGTATGGCGGGTAAACTCGCGGCGGCTGGTGATATCATCAACACCGCGCTTCCCGAACTCTTCGCGCTTGGCCTCGCGGTCATGTTCGTTGATAAGATATATGAATGGGGAAAAAGTGTCTCAGATTTCGCGCAGGAAACCCAAGACGCGGAGCGACAGTTTCAATCGTCCATGGGCCTTATGTCCGATCAGGCCGAGGAATTCACTAAGAAATTGAGCGACTCCTATGGGGTGGTTCAAGAAAACCTCAAGGATATGATGGGCAAGGAATACCTTAACTCCCGCATGTTGGGCTTTGACCCTACTGAGGCCGAGATCATGTCGGAGAAGATCACCCAACTATCCTACGACCTTGGTAAACTGCGGGGTGTTGATCCTTCAACCGCGTTTGATGCCCTCCAGAAAGGTGTCATGGGCCAAACGCGGGGCCTTATGGAACTCGGTATCAGGATTACATCAACAGATGTTAAAAACGAAGCCCTGAGGATGGGCCTAATCAAGCAAGGGCAGACGATGACGGATGCCCAAACTTCAATGGCGGCATACCAGTTAATTCTCGAAAAGACCGGGCAGTTCACAGGCTACTATGGGACACAAGCAGACACCCTTTCTGAGAAACAGGCCCGGCTAGACAAAGACTGGGATGAAATGAAGCGTAATCTGAGCGAAGCCCTCATTCCGGCCCTTACTGAGCTTAAAACCGCACTCATTTGGGTTGAAGAAGAGTTTGTTAGTTTAGGGAACTTTATCGCTGGGGCGATCCGGGATATCACTCTCTTCGCTGAAGATGTCCATACTGCGATCAGCGACCTTTTGGCTTTAGACTTTAGCAGTATCGGGGAGCAATGGGCCGCGAATTATGCGTCGGTGTTCGACTATGGAACCGGAACTAACGCGGCGGCAGAGGCCATGGACAACGCGACCACAGCTGCGAACAACCAGAACGCAGCACAACAGGCTTTAGGAAAATCCCTCAATGCAAACACTATGAGTTTTGACCAACTCCACAATATAGCAAATCAAAGTGGAACTGGAGGAGGTCCGGGCGGCACACCAACACCTCCCACGATGCCATCCACCACTCCAGATATGTCGGCCCTTGACAATAAGACCAAGGGAATCGTTATTCCTATCAGTTTTAAAATGCCTCCAATCCCGCCGATACCTCCAATCCCACCAGTGCCACCAGTCCTTTTCCCCGCGCTTGACATGGTGACTCCTGTTGTGGAAAACCTCAAGGTGGAAATTGGATCTCTCCCAACAAGTGTGACGGTTCCGATTGGGGTGAAAGATCAGACAGAACCGGCTTATGGAACTATGCGCAATAAACTCGACTCCTTTGCTCCCAAACTCATTAATGTACCTGTTTCTGTACTTGGAGAGGCTGTTCTGACAGCCACACTTCTTTCAATGCAGAACAAGTTGACCGGGTGGCAAACGATCGCGGTCGCGTGTTTTAACACTGTGGCGGCTACATGTCGGACTTGGGGAACCGTCGCGGCGACAGTATTTGCCGGGGCACAAAATGTTGTCCAGTCGTGGGAGTTTGTGGCTGTTTCCGCGTTCTCCAACTTCCAAACATCTGTGGCTAGAGATTTTGCATCGGCGGCTTCATCCATCCACACTTGGGAGGTTGATGCTTCGCAGGAGTTTGAAACATTTGTGTCCAATGCTGGAACGTGCATTTCATCCTTTGTGAATAACCTCCACAACGACTTCAACCAAGTGTTCACCGCAACAGAAAGCATGGCAGTATCTTGGGCCAACTCCATCGGGCAATCCATCGCCAACACCCTGAACCAAGTCATCGCAATGATGCAGAAACTCGCGCAACTCACTGGGACAGTAATTCCCTCGGTCAGTTCGAGTATTTGGAGTACTGTTTCTGGAGCGTACACAGGGGTTTCTAACTGGGTTGAAAGTAACAAGGGCTGGCTTGTTCCACTGGGAGCCGCCGCAGGGCTTGTGGGTGTTACACTGGCGACAGGTGGCACAGACGCAGTCGTGGCGGGTATCGGAGCCGCCGGGACAGCCTTATCTGGTTTAGTTTCCAACATGGGGAGCACGATCCCCGCGTTTGCTTCAGGTGGTATCGTCACATCGGCGACTCTTGGTGTGTTTGGGGAAGCCGGGCCGGAGGCTGTAATTCCTCTCAGCCAACTTGACACCATGCTCAGTGGGGCCGCAAAGCCTTCAAACGGGGGTAGTAATTCGTCCTCGTCCCAACCAATCAACGTAACGCTGAAACTGGATGGAAGAACCCTCGCAAGAACGCTTTATCAATACACCATCAATGAAAGTGACAGGCAGGGAACAACCATCGGGTACAACTCCAGCTATAATTTGCCGAAATAGGTAGGTGTGATGATATGGCGGCAACCTTGACGATCAACGGTTCGGCCCTTCCTGAACCTCAGAAAGTGACGAACAACCTCTTTATGATTGGGGACAGTAAGCGGAACGCGGCGGGAACTATGAACCTCCAGTATATCGCCAATAAGAGAACCTACGACATTGTGTGGGGCACTATGTCAGCGGCACAACTTTATGGTTTCATTGGTTTAGCGAAAACAAGTACACCTCAGTTCACTTTTACTATTCTTGATCCGAGTGCGTCTGGTGGCTCTTACACTGGCCAGTTTTATGCTGGCGATTTATCCTATGACGACGTTAAGATCGACACTTTGGGGAATGTGACCTTTAACAATATCAAATGTGACATTATCGAATGTTAGGGGGAATGGCTTATGCTTAACGTAACTCAGAACTTTCACGACAGCATATCTATCTTCCCCCGCGCACTATCCGCGACGGTAGAATTTGACCTTGTGGACGCGATGGCTCAGAGTAATTGCACGCCAACTTCTAACTCTATAGCGGAAATTGGTGGTGTCGCTCAGGCGACTGATGGACTAACCCAAACCCGGAAATATATGAGTGGTGAGTCTAACTATCTACTACTTGATGGGAGTTTCTTCACTCCGCCTAAGCCATCGGACATGGTTGTGACCGACTCACTTGGTTGGTGGAGCGATGCGATCTCTGACGCGAGTGGAAATTTTGCTGTGGATTATCCGACGCTCACCTTGACACAATCTGTGCCCTTTACGAGCATCGGATTGACCTTTGTGTTTTCCCCCTTGACCGGAGATTATTGTAATTCCCTCCAAGTAGTAACGACGGACAATCTTGCACAGCAAACCACATACACCGTCACCCCAAACTCAACAAATTACTTTTGGAGCGAACAGTTAAACGATATTGTCGAAGTCGATGTGACGTTCTACTCTACCAATAAACCGTACCGGAGGGTTCATCTTGCGGAGGTGGTATTCGGCGAACAATTTCTCTGGACAGGCCAGAACCTTTTCGATCTGGACATCTTAGAGGAGTTCGACCCTTTATGCAATAGCGCCCCTCCTAAAGAGGTTCACGCTAGTATTGCCAACAGTCTAAACAACTTCAATCTTTATCTTGGGAACTTACAAAAGAAACAACCTCTCAAACCGTACCTTAACCTCATACTTCCAAATGGAACCATTGAAACAGTCCCTATGGGGACTTTTTATTTGTATAACTGGCGAAATGATTCCAACTATTTATCCTCCACA
>JARLHU010000183.1 GCA_031292095.1 Desulfosporosinus sp. | reverse complement strand
TATACTTTGGAGGGTTTTATCCAAAACATTTGCTATGGTCAGTTGGGCCATTTCCGGATGCCCCGCCAAGTCCACCATGAGTGGCTTTAAGATAAACTGATCCAACTGATTTTTGTCAACCATCCCATCAATAGCCGCTAACATACAGGGAATACGTTCTTTCCCTTGGAGGAAAAACTCCCGGAACACGACATCGGTACTTGTGGATAAGATCTCCTTCACGGTGTGTCCGGATAAAGGCTTATTAAGATCCTCGTCAAAGGAATACTGAGGAGACTTCCGTATCTGCTTCACCTTTGGGCGAATGGTAAGGTCTTTGATCATTTTCAGCCAACTACGCACATTCTCGCCTGATTTCTAAATACCGGACAATCCTATGTATCCAGCACTTTCACTTTGTCGACTAACAAAGTGGTAGCATCACAGGATTCAGCTACTATGGTCAATACTCTCGTATTAAACGCCCATAATGCCTTAATTGAGCTCATCAACTAAGTACAACAGACGTGCGACTGTTAGTCGCCCCTAAAACAACTCCGCACAGGCCTTTCAACTTAGTGTACATGTGCAGTGATTTATTCTAAAGTTAATTATTAAGCAATCCCTAGTAAAAGTTTCCTGCGCACTAACCATAAACCAGGAGTATTCACTTCCTTCCCTTTTTTGAATAGTTTATTTACTTGTTTACTAATCTCACTCCACTGTCCCCATTCATTCGTTTGGTTGAATATAGTTACCTTATCCAAAGATACTAAATTTTCTCGAAGAAGTTTAGGTACGGTTTCTTTGAACCCATAACTTCGCCTTGCAATAACTAAGGCTGTTCCGTTATGGACATCAAGTCCGTATTGATGACAATATTTATATAGCCCAATTTTGCCTGTATATTGGGGCTTCACCTTTACGAACTCAACGCCGTTCCGCCAGCAGTTTCTTTCCAGCATTGTGAGTAGCTTTGAGTAAACACACTGATTTGTCCCGCTAGATAACTTTCTCGAAACATCGATGTCGTTCTTAAACTTCAAATCTGCCGCCGCGATCCCACAATGTTTGGCTTTTGCCGTGTCTACTGCTTGTTTCACAAGCTCACCACATAAATTTGTTCGCCGGTTACTCCTACAGAATGTTAATTCATGCTGTTTTAAATATGTGTGTCCTTGGTAGTTACCTATGTTGTTGATCTTAGTTAGCGCAAATCCATCGGAATTCGTTTCTGTGCCCATCATGTTGAGGTGCCCAGTGTAGATGACCCTCGCTTCTAGCTCCTTAAACGTAATGTGTGCGTAATACTTTCCCTCACTCCTGATTAACTCCACTTGGTAGGCTTCCCTTCGTTCTAACGAATCCATAAACAGCTTCCGATAATGGACACCATTGACTTTACCCGTCTTTTTAGAGAGTTTTTGAGGTAAATAAACCGGCAACAATATCTTAACTGCTCTGTTATTGACTGTTTTCTCAAGCGTTGAAATTTCTAAGAAACTTAATCCATCCTTAAAGACTACTCTTAAATTTGGATTTCCGCACTTTGACTTATCTCCACGACTGTAATAACGGTTATTCCGGCAATCGCTCCATTCTTTTTTCGTAATTAACCCTTTACATCGCCTTAGAAACATTTTTTTCGTGCCGAACGTCACTGGAGGTATGGTCTTAGTCGTCAAAAACGCTGTCCAATAATCTAGCTTGCGCTGACGTTTCGCTAACTTAGAGCGCAAAGTTTTAATCTTGCGCTCGGATAACTTAGGATTCTTAAGCTTTTTGATAAGGTTCTCGACTTTTTTGCTGTTGTTTCCGTGGTGGAGCTTTACAAGTTCATGTTGTGAAGCAATCGTTTGCCTTGCTGACTCTACCGCGTCTTTAGCTTGTCGACTGTTCAGGTTGTACTTATGAGCTACTATCTTTTCCAAGTCACCGATATCTTTTCCTTCGAGTTGTCGCTTAAATGAGTAGCGAATCGCCGTACAGAAAACGAGCATCATGTGATCTAATAGCGCCTTTTGCTCATTCGTTAAGTCTGTCAGAATCGCTTTCATCGTCGTTCTCATATCTCACTTCCAATTTATACCTATATGAACCGTAAACCATCTCGGTTCGACCAAGTATTTGTAAATATTGCCATTCTTTATCTAGTTTATTTTGTCCGAAAATGAGGCGATTATGCAAACCCACTGGTTCTCTTCATTACTGTGCAAGCCCCCCTCTCCCTATGTTCCGTTGTTGTTTAAATCTCACCTTCCCCCTGGAGCTGCTATCAATTCACTATGAACAACATCAAGCCAAATTCTACATAATTCCACTAAACCGTCTAACCCAGGCAAAGAATTGCCTGGGTTAGACGAAAGCAAGATTAGGTACTAACTGAATATTCCTTCTTTTTCGGGGCTGTTCAACCTTATTGACGGATACAAAGTGAAATTTGTTAGCCATAGCGTTTCGAAGAAACTAGTTAAGGATTCTAGTTCCTAATTAAGAAGAATAATATACCCAATAACATAAGTAGCAACAAAAGAAAAGAATAACCAAATAAACCAATAGGATTGAACAAGAATAATGCCTAATTTCTCATTCTTGCATGTAGCGTTAAAATCATGCGTTTCACATTGGTTTGGTGCTCCCCAGTACGTTGGGCATGGTTGGTGTGCTCGCCAGTACGTTGAACCAGTCGGTCCTATTCCCCTAAATCTCATTGTTAACACCCTTTCTAACGTTACCAAATTATCCTTTGAACTTTCAATATTTGTTTGATTCCAACAATTGTTAAGAGTGCTACGGAAAAAACAACAAATGCAATAACTATTCCGAAGAATGAAAACGGAACTGCATAGCCGATACCTAACAACATACTTTTTCTCCTATCATTTACATAATCTTTTCATTTAGCTCTTTAATTTTTTTCAAAGCGTCTTCAAGATTTGTCTGAATTTGTTTCGTAAGATTCCCATTGATTTTTGATTTTATATTTTCCGTTAAAACAATAAATGTCTGGGAATAATAATGAGCTATGCCTAAATTCAAGAACAATTGCGTTAAGGTGATGGGTGTATTAAGTTCAATTACTTTGAATTGAATTACAATATCTTCCGTAATGATGTTTACTTGAATATAAATTTTTATAAGCCCAGTTGGTTCAAATAAAATACCAACTTGAAGAATTTTCCCTAAAGGAAAATATATTTGTATTCCTGTTGAAAGCAGCACTGTTTCAGGATTTCCAGTTTCTATTGAAGGTAACGGAACATCCTCAATTTGGTTGTTAGACATCATAAACCATTCCTTAATATGATGTATTTCAATGAAAGATATTATATAAAATCTTAATGATTATATATGATCCTATTAGCCATAGTGTATTGAATGGATAAAATTTTCCGTAAAACTCAAAATCCTGCATTTACATTTCTCCTTAACCAATAATGAAAACTAAAAAACATATATAACCAGCCACTCTATACCCAGTTTATTCCTGAATACCAATTAGGTTAATAACTAGGGCTTTAAGAACAGGGGTATTTAGTTAAAAAAGGCTGTTGCCAACTCCGAAACTCCTCCAAACTATAGAAGATCCTATATCTACTTGTACCAGAGTTAAAAGTAAAGGTCACTTATCCTTAATTAAGATAAGTGACCTAATCGACTGCCTCATATTTGAACTGATCCAATTGTGGCCCAGCTCCAAGCTGGATTTGACCGAAATAGAGAAACAAATTACAGCTACTTGTTACGTATGAAGAAGAATATGGAGGCAGTTGTGATTAGGCGCGTTTCTTTGTGTTTTTTGGGTGCAAATATCTGGCGTTATGATTGCATTGGACTAATCCTTTGCAATCATAACTTTTCAAACGAGGAACGTTTTGAGACGAAGTCTGCAATTAAGTAAATTACTACAGTGATTACAAATGAATAAATATTGCTCCATTGTTTGGGATGATACATACCCAGCAATCTAAACATTGGAAGACCGACGAAGGCAGAAACAGCAGAATATACAATTGCTTTAATTAATGGACTAATATTGGGCTTCCATTGTAACAATAACATTATGCTAACTGGCATTAATGTATATGACTTTAAAATCTTGCAACGCAGCAATATGTACATCATATTTAATTTCCATACGAACTTGATTGCCTTTAATATCTTTTATTTCTTGTTTCATCTCCGTCTGACATTGAAGTAATTGAGCAAGCATCTCTGATATTTTGTTCATATTTTGATTTCCCCTTTCATAATTGCTGCACTTCATAAAGGACTCCATCCTTTCAAAAGTGTTAAAAAAGAAGACTCTCTGAATTGAGCGTCAGAGTAATGAGCAGTAGTCATTATTGTAGGGGCGATGACTACATCATATTCCAGATTGACCATGCACGACAACATCCATAATTATATCAGTGGTTACCCTATCGTCGCTCCCGAGTAATACCAAAATGTAAATCAAACAATATTTGAATCGTACCTAATGCAGAAAACGAGAAATAAAGCTGAAGAATCTACCGTACAATAATGGTTTCATCAATTATGGCGTATTAATGCACTGTAAACTGATACACGCCCCTCTCAGAATACATATAAGCAGTTAGGATTGATTGCAAATACGCTTTATACGTAGCCACACAGCCCGACTCGGTTCTAAATTTGTCTATCTTAAGGGTCGCAAAGTCGAGTTGACTCCGGCCAACATATTAAATAAGTGGGCGGCTCGAAAGTAAAGTTTCGGACCGCCCACTTTCTCTCTTATTCTTACCCTCTTCCATATATACATTATTATGTATGTAAAACAAGATATATTGCGCATCCCTCTGCCAAGTTGCTGAACATAAAGTGTTTTGCTCAGCGTTGGCCTAGCCATAAACAAAACTTCCGTTTTAGGGCTGTCCCAACCTTCGTTTAGAAGATCACAAGCACATAAAACGTGGATATCCCCATTTTCATACTGATCAAGTATTCTCGATCTTTCCGCTGACTTCAGTGAGCCGGATACTGCCTCGCTCTCAATCCCATGCTGTTTAAACAACCCAGATATTTCCGTGGCATGTCGCACTGAAACACAGAAAACTACTGTTTTCTTATTCTTAACATAATTCAGGTAGGTTTCTGCCAAGAGCTTATTTCTCTCAGGCACAAAGAGTTTGCTTTCCAAGTCTTGAGAATAATAGTTAATACCATTGATTCTTACTGTTGAAAGATCGACATTGGTCTTAACCCTAATGCATCGGATGGGTACAAGCTCGCCTAATTCGACGGCTTCTTCTGTTTAAAACAAATACCTCAAGCTCAACAAGATGGAACTTGGGGCATTCAAAAACTTTAATGATGGTAGAGTTAGTTCTATAATGTGTATTATAATAGTACTCGCAAAGCCTGTCTCTCGGGAATGATTGAAAACATCGATAGTCCTTGTTACTTCAGCGAACATGTACACAACCACGCAAGATAATGACATCAGCATCGACCAGCCTCATGAAGCAGACCACCAGCTAATTCTCAATGGAAGGATTAGATGATTAGGGCATTTTTATTGAAATGTCCATTTAGGCCATCGCTCTTTAATCGCTTCGCATTATCGTAAGAAAGGCGGTCAGCCAAAAATATACCCTGCTGTCCATTATCCATATAATAAATAAAGCACTCACGGAGGGGTAGTATGATCAGACCAATTTGTAATCTAATATCATCCACGATTGTAGTGTTCGTTAGGATAATGTAATGACGTGTATTTGTTCTTGACTAAACGTCTAAAGGGCTTAACGTGAATTTATATTAATGGACTTAATATCTAGCCAGTTTGTTGTATTCAATTTCTTTGACTTCAAAGTGATACCAATGGAAATCCCCAGTTTTGAATTTCCAAGTGATATCCCCTTGAGATGGGACCTTGAAACCGTTGAACTCCTTATATTCTTTGATTTCAGCGCACCAAGTTTCCTTTCGATACCCTCCCTCAAAGTCACCATAGCGCTGTGCAACAAAGTTCAGAATCTCACCTTTCTCATTGAGCGCAAAGCTAACCGTTACTTTTTTGCCGCTTATGGAATGAAAGGGATTTTAGCTACCGCTTGGCTAGGAACTCCTATCCACGAGTTAGGTCACGCCTTAATGTGTCTTATTTTTGGTCATAAAATTAAGGACATAAAATTGCTAACTCTTAATCAAGCGGACGGTACTTTGGGATATGTATCTCATTCCTATAATAGTAAAAGGGGCTATCACAGGCGGGGACAAATCTTTGAAAAGACTCCTTACAGGGCGCTAAAAAGCAAGTGCTTTGCCAGGCGTTTTGCCAAGGCCAACACGGTAAGAGTTGGCGGCAAACCCCACTCCGTCGGGATCACGGAACAATCACAAACATATAAGTTGTCATACTCGCTCTTTAAATTGGAATCAACGATTTCTCCTATCCTTACCGAACCCCCAGGATGGGCTGAAGTCCAGACAGTATTGTACAGTCTCTTTGCTCCAGCATGCAACAAAATTTCTTTGGCCTTGCTTTCGCCTAGTTGCATCGTTTGTTTGTCAGCCTCGCTAAAGATCTTATGAACTTTTCCTCGTTTAATACTACCTCCCAGGCCATCTCTCACCTTCACCATGATCCCCATGGTTCTCCCGTGTTGCCAAACTCGGTTTGGATGTAGTGCTTGGACGCTAAACAATTGGTAAACCAGTTTAGGCAGGGTAAGGTCTGTGAGAACAAATCCTTCTTTTTCAAAAATCATCCCGGCAGCCATCGGTATTTCTTTACCTGTCTCGAAGCCCTCCACCAGCCCTTGTACAATCGTGATGGGATCACAGAAAAATCCTTCACCTGCTTTATTGATTTTACTGGCTTGAAGAATCTGGGCAGTTCCCAGCCCTCCGGCAGAGAGCACTATTTGGGAGGCGTACATTTTCTGGCGTTCACCTTGTACTGTTGCTTCCACCCCTATAGCCTGTTTTCCATTCACAATAACACGGGTTACTTCTGAGCAGGTTAGCAACACCGCGCCTGATTCGACTGCATCCTTTACATAGCGAGTGGCATTCCAGAGGGCCTCATCAGGAAAATGTCCTGGAGCACATAGGTCCTGGTAAATAAACTTGTCCAACTTCCCCCACGCAAAACCTAGGTTAACTGCGCTTTCCCAAATTTTTTGTGCGGCGGGACCGATAAGTTATGCTAATATAAGTACAATATAACGGAAAACGAATCGTCTATAATTTCGTAAATTGCTCATTTATGTTTACAAATATAAGGAGCTGAGGCTTAATGTTTAGCATTTTCGATAAAATCGTTGAAGATAGAATTCAAGAGGCCTTTCGAAACGGCGAATTTGATAATCTTCCTTCGCAAGGTAAACCCATCAATCTAGATTACTGGGCAAGCCTTCCTGAGGGAATACGCCAAGGTTATATGTTGTTAATGAATAATGGATTCTTACCTGCAGAGGTGCAACAGTTAAAGGACATCGACGATTTGCGTGAGCGGTTAGCCTGCTGCACTAATCAAGTGGAAAAAGCCGCTCTTAAAAAAACGCTCGATGAGGCAAAAATGAATTACGACTTAACAATGGAACTAAGAAAAAAACATAAGAATTACTAGTAAGTTTAAGTTTCGAAGTTTTCTCCAGTATAGTAAGTCTAAATTGGCTATGGTCGTTTAGTCCACGGAAGCTCTTTGCAGTGATTCATAAGCTTCATTAAGCAACATTTTTCCAAGGCCGCTCCCTCTGAATACGGGATGTAGCTCATGCAAAGATTTCTCCCAAAAGGGTAATTGCTTAAACCATAATTTCACCATCTATATTGTGAAGATGAAAAATACACTATCAAAAGCACTATTGGTAACAATACGATTCCAAAGAGTAACGCCAGTTTTGGGAAGGTTTTTTTGCGATCAGGCTTGAATAAATCAATAATTGCCAAAACTGTTGCAAGGATAAGAACGATCCAATATAAGCCACCAATTATAGATGAAACTGTATTATACTTTAAGCCAAATTGCGCTTCAACTAAAAGCAGGAAATTCCCGATCATAGTTAAGCTAAATGATGTAATTCCAAGTGTTGAATGTTTTAGTTGCTCATGGTCAGGTTGTCGCATCATGGTCCTCCTCATTTTCACATGAATTTGTCATATGACCATCTCTTTCGCTTTTGTTTTTGTTTTAATTCAAGACAAAACAGTTTTGTCTTGAATTAAAACCTTATAGTGTAATAATCTGATACCCTTTATCCATATAAGTTGCCATGGAGGGGTGGCCGTTCATATCCTCTCCAAGAGGAATTCCTACTGTCTTGTTGTAGTCAAGTACACCCATTTTGGCAGAGCAGGCTTTACAAATACAGTCGATTAATCCTTTTTCTTTAGCCTTCTTATATAGAATGTTTCCTGATTCCTCCATCTCTCTAACTAATTTTACCGCTTCTCCCTCAATGACAATCTTTGCATCCATTCCTTTGCCGTCCATGTCAAGAGCATTTAAGAGCACGTGGACAAAACACATAGGATCCCCATTAAAAGCAAAAATAACAAACTTATTCATTTCAGCCACTCCTTCATATGTTTTTGACTATCCAATGCTTATAATTCGTTTATCCGTAAGCGATAGATCAATTATTCCCACTTCACACTTGGAGACCAGCACCATTTTCCTATTCATTAGATCACCTTTATCCTTCAACGCAATAATTCTGACACGAAAATTTAAAATCTTTAATGATCGTCTTTTAGATGAGCATCCCCAATGTACTTCTCATTTTTTATAATATCTCTTACCGTCACATCACTACACCCGGTTAATTGTCTGGGTGTAGTGATGATAGCGTGCGGGTCTATTTAGAAAGTCCATTGTTTTCATTTCTCATAATTAAACCTTTGGCAATCACCGATTGTACTACAGGTCAAATTCTTGACAAAACGAATGGGACTTAGATTTTCGTTATTATAGCACTGAGCCAGTATTCATCGTCTTTCTGGATTATATCCCCTTATACCTTCCCAAGTAAAGGGTATTACCCGCCTAACATCTTCATACACTTTTTCCACAAACCTCTTTCTCCCTGCAGATTCTTGCCCATAGTCCCAATGCACGTTCTTTCAACCCATTTTTATATTTTCCTCAGAAGCTTCAAACTTATCTATCTTCCAGGTTCCTTTCTCCTTTTTTACTAATTACGTGTAATTAGTGGTGAAAGGAGTTCCTCCACTAATTCTATTTTTCTTATTGTTCTTTTTGTTTAGCTCTTTAAAGTATTTGTCGTCGGCACTTACCACACAGGTCCTTACGTTATAAACTACTACAACTTGCTTCTGGTCCGCACTAAAAGTAATCGAGAGAAACTCACAATCCTCAAACTTGGATTTAATCTTGTTTTCGTTAAACAGTTTTATGGTACTTTGCTCATCACTGCTCTTTACGAGCTCTATTAGGTGGTCCACTGTATAGAAATGATACTCAACCCTACCGTCCAAGCTCTCAAAATCGCGGTCGGTTAAAGCTTCTGCAAAATCTCTAGCCAACTCTTTTATTGCTTGTTCATCCGTTAACGTCGCAGACATGCTTTCAACCTGACCGCAGTTGTTTTTTTTAGTCTCATCCGGAACAGGCAGAGATTCTTGGATTACTTCCAAGACCTTTTTTAGGATATTGTGCTTGTTCATTTGTCTCCTTCTTTCACGGCTCTTCGAGAAACTCAAGCCAATATATCATATGAACAATATGAGAATTCGGCGCGATTTAAATTATTATTTCCTGAGCCAACCAACAGGTTTCCAACTCGTGCCTACAAAGAAATGATGGTTAATAACACTAAGAGTAAATACTTGCCGGGAACTCTTTACATTTTGTTGGATAACTTCAATGGTGTCTGTTGTCACTTTGGTCACAATTGCCACGTGCCCATAGGGTGGATTAGTGAATACCAAAATATCATCTGGTTCGGGTTTTTCGTTTCCACCGTTTATGTATTGTTTTAATCCTCTTTGCTGGTTCAATCCCCCTTGGGGTAAGAAGGGATCAAAAAAATCTTTAGCATTGCCAAATCCATCAGGCATCCTATGATGTTTTGCCACATAGTAAAATCGCTTTACATATTCTACACACTGTTAAGACCGCAATAGTATCCATCAAGACTAAAGCTTTCCTCTTTGTCTTTTGTACAATCTGGTCCGTTATAATAAACAGGAACACTTT
>JARLHU010000182.1 GCA_031292095.1 Desulfosporosinus sp. | reverse complement strand
CAAATACTGTTCGAATACATTGTATGCGGTTTCGAAATTCTTGAGACTGCCCGGCGATGTTCCCCGCAGTCTCATAGATTCCATGATAGCCAATATGGCACCATGGATGTCTTGGTTTTTCAATATAATCATCCTCCTTAAGACAGCAATAATGCTTGTCTGATAAGGATGATTATACATAAAATGGTGAGTGTTTTGCTCCGATGCCGATCTAAATGCCTGAATCTACAGCATTAAATAAAATTACTCACCATTTTAAAAGACTCACCATAATGTCTCAAATGGGGAGCTCCCCATTTCAGACATGCAAAAGCTTCCCACTGGATTGAAGACGGGCTTAATGTCTTGCAAGTCAGTTTCCTTCTTGGACATGCTTATTTGGAGACGACCATGGTTTATTTAGACATAACGACGGAGGACAAAGCGAAAGCACTGGCAACTCTCGAAAATGAGACAGATAAAAAAATCACTAAGAAATGGAGGAATCTGGATGGATCACTTAGGGAATTTTGTGGCTTGAAAACATAATTCCAGCGATAAATTAAATCCAAACTTTTTATCGTTAAATATAGCTTCTTTCCTTTGTTATTGCCGAAAAGTTTGGATTTAATTTTAGTTTTGATTTCGCAGCAAATCCAAAAGTTTGGATTTGCTGCGACGAACAAGGGCTACAAATCTATACCAGAACGGAGTTGAACTTGCACTTGTCTCTAGGATACTGGGCCACGCTTTTCTCGATACTACCCGAGTCTATGCAAAGCCTTCTTTAGCCATGATGCGCGAAGCTATGGACTCTGTTGAAGTTCCTCAGACGAGAAATGAAAAACCACTTTGGATTGGATCTGAAGAGGAAATGGCCAAACTGTGTGGTCTTAGGTAAAAACATAGTCCTCAGGATTCAGGCAGAAACTCCGCTTATATCAAGGGGTTCCTGCAAATCCTGAGGATTATATTTTCCTGTGCATAATGTAGCTAATCCTAAACTTTGGATTAGCTACAGAATCCGTGATAAGAGGCTTTTGCATTGGCAAACATAACTGGCACTTAATTGACACGATTCATGGTGCAAAAGCGAGTGCCATCGCTTACAGCATTGCTGAGACTGCTAAAGCCAATAATCTTAAGCCGTATCACTACTTCAAACATCTACTAAGTGAGATCCCAAAGCATGAAGATGATACAAACCTATCGTTTCTTGAAGATTTGTTGCCTTGGTCAGATAAGCTGCCAGCGGAATGCAAAAAACAGACTAATCTATAATTCACAACGGACCGTCATTTGACGGTTTTTGTTTACTCTATGACGCACTATTTACCGTTTACATTATAGTTGCTAAGTTTCTCGAACTCACTATATTAAATTTATCGACTTGTCCATACTGACTAATCACTTTATTTTCAACAACCCTATACGCAGCTAAAACATTTTTTAACGCCATTACTCCATCTTGATATTTTGGTTGAGTGTAATCAATTAATTCTTTTAGGCTAATATTACTATTTTTATATTCTACAATTATATCCCGAATCATTGTTCTGCTTGAGAGACTTGAGGCGCCTTCGATACTATGTTGGATAAAATAATCAACTGTTTTTGCCTCTGCATTCGAAATCAAATTAAAGTTTTGAGTAGCAGCTTCTTCCAATGCATTCTTCATAGGTAAATAGACAATAACTAAAACAATAAAAAGAATTGTAAAAAAAGCTATTAGTATAGCAAGCCTCGCCCTGTTAATAAGTTTATGAATATCAATCGCTTCCCCTCAAAAATAACAGACTTCCGCCTCAAAATACTAGTTTCCATATGGTGAATGACTATTTAGATCCCCCAATTTATTGAAACATTCCACATCTTTCCTCAATTTTCTTCTATTATCCTGGAAATAATACAAGAAAATAGTCAGAGCATTTAAAAACGTCTCTGACTGTTCATCCCTATACTTCTTCCTAGGTTTCCATTCATCAAGCGTATTAATATCCACAGCAAAAATTTCCAGAGACATTGGAAACAATTACATACTTGTTATGTTCCCTTGCGCCTACCCTACCTTAAAACTCTCTTAATAACCCCTAAGAACATGTTCCTACGTACTTACATAGTCCTATCGACCCGTCACACAATTCAAACCTCAAACTCTGAAACCCGCTCCACAAGCCGCTTTCAGCTGTCTTTCATTTGCAGACAACAAACCGTCTCCACGTGCGCTGATGTTACTTTATTGTAAGTACACTTGTAATATATTTCCTTGGACGAGTGTGTATTGATAGCAATTCCATGAATTTGTAACCTCCATTTACCAGCAATAGAATATTCTTAAATTTTCTTCTCAACTTTCGCAGCTCCAATCAATGAGATAAACCCTGATATAAGCAGGCAGAGCCATAATCCATTGTTGGAGTTGACTTTTAATTAATTTGGATAATTTCTTTCCAGCTTTCTCGGAGACATCATTTAGAATATCCAATAGCTGTTGAAGTGCAACCGCCCAATCCAGTTCACTAACCTCATCACACAGTAGCGAAAATAGTCCTCCTAGCGTTCGGTCATCGGTGTTTTGTCGATGCTGCCAAGCGAGAAGAATATATCGAGCATAAACGATAGTTGTATGGCCAATTAACATGTCATAGGAACGACCTTGAAATTCCTTTTGTAGCTTGAGCAACGATTTTGTGCATTTAAAAAAGGTTTCTATATCCCATCTCATCCTATAGATCCGGATTATTTCTTCTTCAGTTATGGTGAGATCGGTACTTAAGATTGCTAACCATTCATTTTTATTGGTTCGATGGCGCACAAATACGACAAGCATAGGTATACCCGGTACCATATGGGTACGAATCGAACGGAGAATTCCTTTGGCTTTCCCTTGAACTGGTGTTGCGGCACTGTAAAGTTCTTTGAGAGATAACTTCCTACCGTTCACTAAATAACGCTGATTCGTGGCTTTAACCATACCAATGACATCCAAGCCACGATGAGTAATTGCGCCAATCAAGGGAGCATAGGTAAACCAGCTATCCATTAAAACATAAGAAGCCGTCATTCCAGCTGCTAAAGCACGATCAATCATCAACGGAATTAATTCAGGGGCATGTCTTAACGCTTCTGTACGCCGTTTATAACCAGACGTACGTTTGTCAATTTTCTCGGAAATATCATTGATCTGGGATTTATTCGAGCTAAGCAAGGAAAAATCTACTGGAAGGAACGTATGTCCATCAGACCACCCCAACGTAAGCATGCGAAATCCTAGATAGTGACAACGCTTCGCATGATCCCAAAACCTAGCGAGAAGCTCGACCGTTTTACTCCGATTTCTCTCATACATAGAATCATCCACAATAAAAGCGGTTACGCGATGATTGGAGGTTAAAGAAGAAACTTTCTTAGCCGTTTCCGCACTTAAAGCAGTTAGGAAACGACGCCAGGCATATCCGGGATGGTTTAAAAAACGATAAACGGCGTCCTTGCCAGGAAATAGCTCACCCCGTTCAGTTTCAAGAAGACGAAACCAGTTTTTATGATGGAAAATCAAAACGAAAATGATTTGGAAGAGATAAGCACAACTAAAGCCAAATCGTTTTTTAAAACCAGCATTTCTCAGATGTTGTAGAACTTTTAATTCCTTAAATGCGGGTGGATCTCTTTTGGTAGTTGATTTTTCTGTTCCTTTTGAGCTATTATTATCATATAGAAAACACCTTTCTTTCTATTTGGTAGTGGGTTCTGGACAAATTCACTATACCAAAGAAATGAGGTGTTTTCTATTGTCAATGAGCATATTGATGGAGAACTTTTCCCTTTAATACCAAGGTTCTACGATGACTTTCGCTCTGCGAAAGTTGAGTTAACTAGTAAAACCGCCTAAACCTTTCAGTTCAAGCGGTTTCGAGACAAATATCGCTAGGTCCCATTTATCAGACAAAGTATGTCATTGAATTACTTTCAGATCATAGGGGTCGTATGCAAATTCGCGGTATAGTGTATCAAACCGCACTACAATAAAAACTCCATTTTCATCAATATCAACGCGAACTACAGTTCCTTTACAGTGTCTATACGTCTCGACACGGTCTCCTACTTGGAACTGGTACTGGTGGCGAAGGGATGGGCTAGTTCTGACTGCAGGATTTTGAGCTAACATAAATTACGCCCTCCTTTTTAAAGCGTTCTATAGTTCATAGATAAAGTCTAATCAATAACTACATATTCTTGCTCCACTTTACACCCACAATACAAGAATCCTTCAAAACCGCTGGATGATTGAATTGCAGGCCTTTCTTTGTATAGGAGGCGGAGGGTCGAAAGATAAATAACGTTGGTTTATCTTAACCGCTAAACTAGCGAGTTGTATCCTGCTTTAGCTATCATAAATATCAATTAGTTTGAGTATTGATCAACTGATATCCACCCCCCTTATTAAAGAGGGAATCAGACCAAGTAATACTAATAGGATAATCAATTTCATTCATTATCACCTCTTTCTTATTTTTCTGGTGCACTTCGTTGTATTTATCATAAACCATTTCTATTACGTTTCCATAAACTTTGAGTAAAGAATATGTTAAACCTTATAATGGGAAATAGGTCGATGTGCTGTAAAAAACGTAAAAGCCTCAACGATTTATTACTACTGAACCTATCTCCTAACTCAATTCTAACCGCCGGGTGCTTTAGAGTTCTATATTGGTTGCGTCAGAATGGTCGAGACAGATTTTAAAACTGTTGCGATTATAATTCCATGCTAGTATTTATATTTGCAGATATCATTACTCCTCGTTCTTTGTTTCCTCAATCTCGTGTGATTCGTCCATCTCGTTCCTCACGTACTAGAGACAAATCCTCTCAAATTTCCTCTGCCTGCGACGGATAGTTGACCGAACTGACCCACAAGTCAAGCACCACGAATTCTGTGGTACTTGACTTTTTTCTTTAAATTTGACTTTTGAGGTTAGTAGTTGCCTTAACCAGAACTTTTATCAATTTTTATATCTCGACCATTAACTTTCCACAACAGGTAGGGATTTCTTCCCCCTTTTTAATCTTGGTAACCTTTTTGCAAATATTGCAATAAACTCACAGTCCTCTTTTGCATATGACATAATATTCACTTCCTTTCATTATATGAAATGTCGTACTAATCAAATACCTTTTAGGTGTTAGTATTATTTAATAAATATTATAATACCTTTAAACTATTTTTTCAATATTTTCATGATGTATTATTTTTATTCCATGGAACGTTGTCGACAAGAATTAGAAAAATCTACGTGTGAAGGCTATTAGCTGCGCAGTGCTCTATGGCTTGGTAATCTTAAGCACAATCATATATACCAATGAGACTTCGTATATGTAATATGAAAGCAATTTTCTCCGCATTTTTGAGAGGGTGAAGTTTATGTCTAATCAATGGGGGCGTCAACCGATGGGGAAAGATTCACGGACATTAGTTTTAGGGATGGCGGGCCGAAACGGAAGCGAAGTTATTGAGGATGCTCAAGTCGGGCGAATTTTAGCGGATGCTGAACGGCAACGAGGTAGCGCTATTTAGATTTTATCCACATTATCCCCAATATACACATGGATTGGCATGTGCGAAT
>JARLHU010000181.1 GCA_031292095.1 Desulfosporosinus sp. | reverse complement strand
TTCAACCCACTTTAAGCCCAAATGTTGTAAATAAGGTTCTGTAAGTCGGCAGAGAATAGGTAGTAGTCCCAAATATTCATTTTGGGGACGCTGCAACCCTTGCTGTGCCTAGTGATGGAAAATTATGTCGCCAAACTCGGGCTATATGTACTAAAAAGCTTATGAAAATCTATGGCAAACAGTTTAAAAGCTGGGATCCCCCAGCTTTTAAACTGTTTTTAGTCAAATATGTTTGCACGACAGGTGACCTCCGGATTATCTTTGCAATGCTTTCGGAGTTTTAGGTTGATATGTCCACCAAGCACAAGCAAAAACGGAGCTCGCACTAGCTAGAAGCATTAATATTGACGCGACTGTAACAAAGAAGTACCTTTTCATAGCCTATTCACCTCCTTTTATATTAAAAATAGGCAGTAAGGTTAGGCTTTGGAAAACCACACCTAAGACTGCACTAACGCTTAATAATGTATTATCAGTTAAAGAAACAAGGACGAGTGTAACAATTACTAAAACCATCGATGAAGTCTTAAGTTTAATTTTTAAGCTACTAGAGTGAATTGGCTTTGCTTTGCTATCTACAGGTGCCAAGAAAGCTACTATACAACAAGAAACAAGTAAAAAAAAGATAAGGATATACTTATTAGTTAAGTCATAATAAACAAGTTTTTCAGCTAAAACTCCAATATAACTATAAATAATAGAACCAAAGACCAAACATTTTAGGGGTGTATTAAAATGTGCTCCTCCCGAAACTCTTCGTAATGAGCCACCGATAATGGCCGCAAAAACAGTCGGCAATAAGGCGTTAAAAGCATATCCCAAAAGTATTATTAAAAACGAACCTAAAACGAATAGAAATGCAGTTTCAATGGCATATGCTATAATTTCCTTTTTATCTTTGCTATAATCCAATTCATTTGTTATTATTTCAGTGAGTCTATTGCTGATATTTTCAGAGAAATTCATTCATTTCTGACCTCTTTTTTTGTATAAATTTATTTAATAAAAAAGCAGAGATAAATAAAATAAGTACATGAGGTTCTGCTATTACAATCCTTATAATTGGGTGAAGTGATAGAGTTTCAGGGGTTACTCTGAAAATGGGCATTAACAATGATAGACAAACGAACTCGCATATTATTAAAACTAAGAAACTTAATAAACTTGCAATAAGGGATAAACTGAATTCCCCTTTACCTATCACAGTTAAACCTATAAACAATAATATGAGTAGCAAAATAGTGTGAATCCCAAAAGGGATGGGAAACAGCCTAACTACATATTCACAAACAGCTAAAGGAACTCCAATCAATAAAATTTTATTCCACTTTATATTTATTTTGGCAATTACAAAAGCTAAAGTTACAATTGCAATTATTTCAGGTATTCCTTGTAAGAGCAAAACGATCAATGGAATGTTTATAGATGACACAACCTCTCCCAATTAACTAGCCCTACCACCCTTCTCTAATTCTAATTATTGCACACTCCAAGAGCGAATTTACGCGAATCTTGTCTTACTAGAATATTATTTCCAGATTTGAAGAAGGTTAGGCCAAAGGTTTACATAATAACAAGACCTTAGACCTATCCACTAATAGAAAATTGCCTAAACAGGAGCCTTGTCCCAATCAATCCTAAATGTTAATCAAGGCTATCTGCTCTCAAGTAATGGTTCAGGCAATCTCATGTTATGTATTTTGTGTAATATAAAAGCAGAAATAAATAATAGAAGCACTTGAGGTTCTCCTATTACAACCCTTAAACCTAAGTCATTGAAGAGGGTTGCTGGTGTGAATCCAGAAATTAGCATAAACAATGACATACAACAAAACTCAAATATTCCTAGCGCCAAAATACTTACTGAACTCGCGATAAAGGATAAGCCGATATCTCCTTTGCTTAACTTAGTTAAAATTACAAATAATATCAAGAGTAGCAAAATAGTATGAATCCCAAAAGGGATAGGAAACAGTCTTACTACATACGCACAAAAAGCTAGAACACTGGCAATCGTTAGAATTCCATTCCACTTTAGAGGTATTCTTGCTATTACAAAAGCTAAAGTAGTAACTGCTGTTTGTTCAGGTATTCCTTGTAAGAGCAAAACAATCAGAGGAATTCTCATAGATCTCACCACCCATTCAACAAAAAATTACGGATTAACCTCTGGGATGTCCTTCGTTGCCAACCCATATACGCCTATAAACACTACATGATCCAGTAGTCGTCTTTCTTCTTCAATTATTTCACACACCTAGTGACGAATACACACGAAATCTGTCTTCTAAAAAATTTACTTTTCGCGATTATTTGCGGAATCTAACTTCGAACCAGTAGTCTCTTTAAACCATTTTTATATATTTACACTTACACTCTTTTAGTTATATAATAGGCGCAGGTGTAATACTTACCAAGATGAGTACTACACCTGTTTGCTCGCAACTGAATACGTTTGTTTGCTAGGGGTGCCCTTCGGGGCTGAGATGAGGAAACTCTAACCCTTTGAACCTGATCTGGTTAATACCAGCGGAGGAAAGCTAATCGTTTTACTTATAAATGGAATATAAGTGAGAACTGCTTACCGCAGTTCTCACTTTTTTATGCTTTTAATCCTCCCTGGTGCCACGTCAGTAAGACGGCAAACTCCTGGCAAACTCGTATAGAGAACATGCGAAAGGAGGAAGGTTCGTTGCAAATCATTGTAAATGGCGAAGCGCTGGAAACTCTCTCAGAGTGTACCGTATTTCAGTTACTCGAAAACCAAGCCGTGACCCTTAAAGCGGCGGTTGTGGAGCTCAATGGTAAAGTCCTCACACAAGAACATTGGCAGAGTACTCTTTTGCAGGCTGGTGACCGTTTGGAAATCCTAATTTTTATGGGAGGTGGCTAATACGTGAACGATATCACACAGAGTTCTAATCTAGCAGAAGACACTCTACTCATCGGTGGCGTGAAATTGCGAAGTCGGCTGTTCGTAGGAACCGGTAAATTTTCGTCTCATGAAATTGTACCCCGGATGTTGGAAGCAAGCGGTAGCCAGGTAGTAACGATGGCTTTGCGTCGAGTCGATTGGAAAAACCCTCAGGAGAATATTCTTAATTATCTACCTCAGAACACTATTTTATTGCCCAACACCTCTGGCGCGCGCACTGCTGAAGAAGCCGTGCGCATCGCTCACTTGGCTCAGGCTGCGGGCTGCGGAAACTGGGTAAAAATCGAAGTAGTCCAGGATCAGCGCTACTTATTGCCGGATAATTGGGAGACAATCAAAGCCACAGAACAACTGGTGAACGAGGGGTTTGTGGTGCTGCCTTATATGAGTCCGGATCTGGGCGCAGCCAGGCGACTGCAAGATGCAGGCGCGGCGGCGATCATGCCCTTAGGGGCTCCGATTGGCAGCAACCGAGGCTTACAAACCAAAGAACTCATCCGGATTTTAATCGAAGAGATTTCTTTGCCGATCATTGTCGATGCGGGTATTGGTCGACCTTCAGAGGCAGCCGAGGCCATGGAAATGGGAGCGGCCGCAGTGCTTGTCAATACGGCCATTGCGACGGCAGGCGATCCGTTGTTCATGGCTCAGGCCTTCCGCTTAGCCGTAGCTGCAGGACGTCTGGGCTATTTAGCGGGGCCGGGTGAACGACGAACAACGGCCGAAGCTTCCTCCCCTTTAACCGGCTTTTTGCAGGAGGGTTAAGGGATGTTTTACGAGCAAATCACAGAATGGCAATCCAAGCTCTCCACGTCGACCTGGAAAAGTTTTAACGGTGTTGACGTCGAGCGAGTGTTAGCCCGCGAAACTCTCCACCCCCATGATTTGGCGGTCTTGCTTTCCCCAGCAGCCCAATCTTACCTAGAGCCCATGGCCAAAAAGGCTCAGGCTTTAACTATTCGCCATTTCGGGCGCACGATCGGTTTATTTACTCCACTCTATCTCGCTAATTTTTGTACTAACAGCTGCCTCTATTGTAGTTTCCACGCTGGCAATGAGATTGTACGCTGCAAGCTTACTGTCGAACAAGCCATCAAGGAAGGAGAGGCTATCTCGTCGACCGGACTACAACATTTACTGCTCTTGACGGGAGAATCGCGCACCCAGAGCGGACCCACTTACATAGAGAAATGCGTACAAGCCTTGCGGCCTATGTTTGCCTCTCTAGGGCTTGAAGTGTATCCCCTATCAACTCAAGAATACCGGCATTTATACGAGGCAGGGGTTGATTCTGTCACACTCTTTCAAGAAACCTATGATGAAATCACCTATGCGGAGGTACACCCCTCCGGACCCAAGAGAGATTATCATTACCGCTTAGAGGCGCCAGAGCGCGCCTGCGAGGCTGGAATCTCTGCCATTAACATTGGTGCACTCTTGAGCCTCTCGGAGTGGAGGCAGGACGCTTTTTTCTCGGCACTTCACGCCGATTATTTGCAAAGGACTTTTCCTGGTGTTGAAGTTGCGCTCTCTGTGCCGCGCCTCAGACCCTATGCCGGCAGCTTCCATTCCTCTGCAGCTCCTGTCACGGATGCCTCTTTCGTCCAAATCATCTTGGCATACAGGCTGTTTCTACCTCGAGCAGGACTTACCTTGTCCACCCGGGAAAGTCCGCAAATGCGTGAAAATCTAATGCCCCTCGGAATCACGCGCATGTCGGCCGGCGCTCTCACTTCAGTCGGTGGGTATAGTGAAAATGACAACGTGGGCAGCGCCCAATTTGAAATTGCCGACGAACGATCCGTCCCAGAAGTGGTAAGCATGATCCGGACCAAAGGCTATCTGCCTTCGTTTTGCGACTGGGTGAATATGCGGGAAAAGGATGCGGTTGGACTGTGAATCCTTTAATATCCGGATTAGTCGAAACATTGTCTCAAGAACAATTAGCAAGGATCCAGCAAACACCGGTCGGGATCGCCGGTTTAGGGGGCTTGGGCTCCAATGTCGCTTGGCACTTAGTGCGCTGTGGATTTTCACACCTTGTCTTGGCCGATTTTGACCGTGTAGAGGCCAGCAACCTGAATCGACAAGCCTATTTTCCAGATCAATTAGGGCTGTTAAAAACTGAGGCCCTGGCTGAGACCCTTTTGCGGATCAACCCCGACTTACACTTAGATTTGTGGTCGAGCCTCGTAACAGCAGACAATGTCCAGACGATATTTGGGCATTGTCCGGTATGGGTAGAGGGGTTTGATCAGACCGCTTCAAAGAGAATGTTCGTGGAAGAAGGTCTGGCGTCTGGGAAAAAAGTTGTCGGTGCGTCTGGACTGGCTGGTTGGGGAGACACAGATATAATCCGCACCTTGCACTGGGATTCCGGCTTATCTGTGGTCGGAGATTTCTGTACAGACTTGACAGATGACCACCCTCCCCTCTCTCCCCGCGTCGGTGTTGTTGCCGCTAAACAAGCAAACTTAGTTTTAGCATGGGTACTTAACGGAAACTTGGCTAGCGCTAAGCGCTGACCAAGGATGGCGAAAAGGGACTAGTAGTACGAAGGAAGTGACCGATGATCATCAACAAATCTACCAACAATCGCGCCCTTCCCGCTGGCATTTATGCCCTCACATCTGAACTCCACTCTCAAGGCCGCAGCAATCTTGAGGTGGCTGGTGAGATTTTGGCCAGCGGCGTTCCGATTCTTCAGTACCGGGAGAAGTCCAAAAGGGTTAGGGAAATGTATGAGGAGTGTCTTGTTCTGCGAACTATGACCCAACATACTGGCGCCTTGTTCATTATCAACGACCACTTAGATCTGGCTCTTGCTGTGGGCGCCGATGGCGTGCATATTGGGCAAGATGACTTACCGCTATTCAAGGTACGCGAGCTCCTTGGACCCGATTTCCTGATTGGGGTTTCCACCCATTCGCCTGCTCAAGCACAGGCAGCTGTAAAAGATGGCGCTGATTACATCGGAGTAGGACCGATATTTGCCACCCGGACTAAACTTGATGTCTGTGATCCAGTAGGGCTGGACTATTTAAACTACGTCGTTCAGAATCTAAAAATCCCCTTTGTCGCCATCGGCGGCATCAAGGAACATAATCTGGCCGAAGTCGTCAAGGCGGGAGCTCGGACCATAGCCTTCGTTACTGAGATTGTGGGCAGCCCTGACATTCCGGGCAAGATCAAGAGTTTACAACAGCTTATGGAGACACGCCATTAAACTAGGGCAACAAAACATCCCTTCGACCTGCGTAGCCACAAACCTAAGCACAGTTGAAGTATAGAGAAAGAGTGTGATTCAATGAGTACACAGATGGAACAAGCCAAAAATGGAGTTATCACAGCGGCAATGCAAACGGTCGCTGACAAAGAAGGACTGACCGCTGAAGTAATCAGACTCCGGGTGGCGGCGGGCAGTATTGCCATTCCCGCTAACCACAATCACACCTCTTTAAGTCCAGAGGGCGTTGGTTTGGGGCTTAAGACGAAGATTAACGTCAACTTGGGGATCTCTCCAGAGTGTGCCAACCTGGATAGTGAGCTGGCCAAAGTACGCATGGCTCTGGATATGAAAGCGGAAGGGATTATGGATCTCAGCAACTACGGTAAAACCGTCGAATTCCGCCACCGCCTCATCGAAATGTCCCCAGCTATGATCGGGACGGTTCCTATGTACGATGCCCTGGGCTATTTAGACAAGAAATTAGCAGACATTACACCCCAAGAGTTTTTAGCCGTGGTAGAACAACATGCTCGGGACGGTGTCGATTTTGTCACCATCCACGCCGGTATCAACAGGGAAACTGCTCAGCACTTTCAGAAGACTTCCCGAGTTAC
Organism: Desulfosporosinus sp.; assembly: GCA_031292095.1. GTDB lineage: Bacteria > Bacillota > Desulfitobacteriia > Desulfitobacteriales > Desulfitobacteriaceae > Desulfosporosinus. The sequence goes on along the minus strand of JARLHU010000181.1, from coordinate 8,936 downwards.
CAACATTGTCTCGCGGGGCGGGTCCTTACTGTATGCCTGGATGGACTTGACTGGGCAGGAAAACCCTTTTTACGAGTATTTTGATGATCTCCTCGATATCTGCGCAGAATACGATGTAACCTTAAGTCTAGGGGATGCCTGCCGACCAGGTAGCATCGCCGATGCCACCGATGGAGCCCAAATTTCGGAATTGATTGTCCTCGGAGAATTGACTCAAAGAGCTTGGCAACGTAATGTTCAAGTCATGATTGAAGGACCGGGCCACGTTCCCTTGAATGAAGTTGTGGCTAATGTCCAGTTGGCCAAAAAACTTTGTCACGGTGCGCCCTTTTACATTTTAGGACCGTTAGTCACTGACATTGCGCCAGGTTACGATCATATCACCAGTGCCATCGGCGGAGCTTTAGCCGCCTCGGCAGGAGCGGATTTCCTCTGCTATGTGACACCGGCCGAGCACCTTCGTCTGCCCACTTTAGACGATGTGCGCGAAGGGATTATAGCGGTCAAGATCGCCGCGCATGCCGCGGATATCGCCAAAGGGATACCCGGAGCAGCTGATTGGGATAGGGAGATGAGCCAAGCCCGACAGGTTATGGATTGGGAGAAAATGTTTGGCCTTGCTTTGGACCGAGAAAAACCCGAGCGCTACCGTAGAGAGTCCGCTCCCGAGCATCAGGACAGCTGCACTATGTGCGGAGAAATGTGTTCGATGCGCCTCATGAATCGTATTATGGACAAATAGGGCATATGAAAGAAAATAACAAGTCAAAGATGCCATGGATATTTTGTGTCAGACAAGGAGGTATGTTTACCTCATAGCGGGGCTATTAGGTGAACATGCCGACGCAGTATGACGCAAAATAGACTAGTATACTGACTGGTTATACACGTATTGGGTTGTAAACGCTAACCCTTTGCTCTTACCCTCAGGGTCCAATACCGTCAACAGGTGGTTGGCGTAATCGTATGTGTAGGCGGTCCCGTATCTGGAACTGTCGTCACTGCCGGATAGATACCCTTTGGCATCGATTTCCTTGCTGAGGTTACTATTTTCATCATAGACCTTTTCGTCAATCACTTGGTTATGCGGGTTGGTTGATGAGTCGGGCTTGCTCGGGTCATAGGGTGCTTTGATGGTTTGCAGTCGGTTCAGGCAGTCATAGGCATAGTCTGTCTCGTACCCATTCGCGTCGATCAAAGAGGTTTTGTTCCCCGCTAGGTCATAACCGTAGGTCACTGTCTTCTTGAGTGAATTCGTCATTTGACCTGCCAGGCTGATGATCTGCGCCTCAGAATAGGTTTTAAGGGACGTGTCCGTCTCGGAGTCCGTAACCGTCTTGGGCCTGTTCATACTGTCATAGGTGCATACTGTGTAGAATCCCCGTTCATTCTGAACGGCTTTTTTATTTCCCACAGCATCATAGTAATATTTTGTATAGACATTGGCACCGTTGATTAGTTTGCTTACCGTTTGAAGCCTATTCAGGCTATCATAGCCATTGGTCATGGTATACAGGTTACGATTGGCTGTATCCGTCGTCAGATACCCATACGCTCTTGGATCAATGGTTGACGTAAGGTTCCCTAATAGATCATACGTAAACCCGGTGATCGACTGTATTTTTACCAGAGTAATCGGGGTCCAATAAAGCTGTTAGATTGGGCAATGAGGCAGCATTGTAAACATCGGATTGATCAACTAGTTTTATGTCTTGGATCTTCCTGTCGCGATTGTCATAGTGATATTTTAAAACATCAGTATTTGAGGCATCTCTTTTGGTTTCTAGTTTGATCAGGTTCTTGTTAAGATCATAGTAGTTTTTCGTGTAACTGCCACTGCAGGATTGGGAACTAGTATCTGAGGCCGTCTGCAGGAGGTTATTATCATAATATGTGTAGGTTGTTATCCTGCTTGACGTCGTATCCAGAGTGCCTGTCAACGTTTTCTGGGTGACATTGCCACATTCATCGGTTACGTAATTTTCAATGGCAAAATTACTCGCATCTAGGGATGTTTTTTTCTGCTGCAAGTCATTATCGGGATAATAACTGTAATAAGTGTAATGGCCTCGTTGATCTTTCACGGAATTTAGGTTGCCATTGTTATAATAGGCATAGACGATCGTATTTTGTTTGGCATTTGTAAGGGTACCGATTTTGCCAAAACCGTTATATGAATAGTTCGTTGTATTACCGTCTTGGTCTTTCTCGGAGGTCTTATTTTTACGGTTGTCATAAGTATAGGTGATAAACCCGGTATCAGGATATACTACCTTTTGTAAAGTACCATCAGGATTGTAAGCGTAAGTCGTGGTGTTATTATTGGCATCGGTTGAGGTATTCAATTCGGCGAAACATTCTTGCGAGTTGTCATTTATCGTCGTTTCGCAAAGGTACCTAGAACCTACGCGGAACGACAATAAATGACAGCCCGTTAGACGTTCCGCCGAGTACGAAGATCTGCAACACCACATTATCCCAACATACGCATAATGTGGATTATGCTCATCATATTTTTATCCTTATCTTTTTGGACAAGCCTGTAAATCACTGCAGGTTTTACAAAAAGATAAGGATAACCATTTTATCTAAGTCCACACAAACGTGCTAACTCCTTTTCATCATCAAGCCACATTGGTTCTTCTTCTGGTATGTTAGGATTTGATGATGACATTGCTTCTTTCATCATTTCAATTGACGGAGTTGCGTAAATCCTCGTCGTTTGAGTCGATGAATGTCCCAGTATTCTGGAAACCAGCTCGAGTTCAACTCCGTTTTGATAGAGATTTGTGGCCCGCGTCCTCCTGAACATGTGGCAATGAACCTGTTCTGGGAGATCTGGATGTTGCGGCCGTATCTGCTCCGCATATTTCCTAATCAAGCGAGCAACATTTCCTGGTGACATTCTGAAAAAGTTGCCTTTGATCACAGTATAAAAGAGTGGACAACCAGCTTCCACCTTGGGATGAAAGTACCTTATATATAGTTTTAAATGGTCTACAGTCTTATCGTTGATAGCAACTACACGTTCTTTATCACCTTTTCCATGGACCTTTATATATGGTGTTGAGGTCATCAGGTTCAGTGAAGAAACATTTAAATCAAGCAATTCTGATACCCTGACCGCAGAATCATACAAAAGTATCATTATAGTCCTGTCTCTTATCCCAAGCTTTGTATTAGGTGGGGCTAATAGAAGTGCTGCAAAATCAGACTCACTGATGATCTTTCTTGTCACCTTTGGTTCCCTTAAAAATGGCACATTTGAAGCACTGAGGGCAATTGACTGCATTGAAACATCTCCATCAGCAACGTACCATAGATAAGCTCTGATTGCAGCCAGTCGATTGTTACAAGTTGTTTGGCACATCCCGATGCCTTTAAATGAGCCAGATAATCCAACAAGAAATCGTGGGTGCAGTCTACAAATGGAAACTTTTTGATAGATATCTTTTTGACATCTGTAACATATCTGCGAAATACTGTCAGGGCATCACGGTAGGTATTGATGGTATTGACACTTTTTGCTGCCTGATTTGGGAGATATTTATTCAGGAACTCATTCGTCTCGGAGAAAAATAGTTTATGATTCAGCTTGCTATTCTTCATCATGGGCCACCTCCGGAATGATGTTTGCTGATGAAATGTCTTTTTTCTTTATTATCTTAAATGCAGAATCAATCTGATGATAATAATAAAAAGTGTCATTCACGCTCGAATGTCCAAGGAAGTTGCTTAAGTAAGGCATCATGGCATTAAGGTCAATGTCATTCTCCATCCATAAGTTCATACGCTTGACAACAAAGCTATAACGAAGGGAGTGAACGGTTGGATTGTGAGCACATCCTGAGGAGTATGGTGTTTCAGCCCAAAACTCCCGAAATTTTTTATCGATAGAGCATACGCTTAACTTTTTATTAGGATCTCTCGCGGGAAAGAACCATTCTGGAGTCAACCCATATGTATCTTTCATAACTGCTAGGTATTCTTTACACAAGTTACATAGATCATCAGGTATATAAACAATACGATCCTTGTGCCCTTTTGACTGATAGATTGATAGAGTGCCTTTTTCAATGACAACGGTCTCTAGTGTCAACTTCCTGGCTTCTGAAATACGAAGGCCACAGCAGAATATCATGCGGAATAGGACCCGGTATTCCATGGCAAGCCGCATAAAAACAGTTGCGTTAAGATCAGGATGGTATGAATCAGCCTGTTCAAAAAAGGCCTTAAGCTCCATATCATCCATGACATGTGCCACCGTGTGACTTTTCTGGCTGAAACGAGCTGGGATATAGCTATCCATACCTAATGACTGCATATACAGACACAACTGACGTACAGCAGACATCCTGCTGGAAAGATAAACCTTTCCTTCGGTATCCCGGAGAGTGCCCCATGATGACATAAGTTCCTTTGTGATATACGGCTCTTTCACATTATTCTTCTCACAGAAAGTATCAAAACATTTCAAATGATAAGATGTTGACTCATATATGAATCCTTCTCTTTGTTTTTGAATGATCATATCCTTGATGTAAGGAGCAAAACAGCTTGTGAATTTATCCTTTACTGCCATTATAACAGCCCTCCCTTCAGCTCAAGTTCGCATTCGCCAAGGGACAATGGGCATTGACGCATTCTTTCTTCATCGAAGGAGAGATATTTCATGACACTGGTATTATCCCGATGGCCAAGTGAGTCCATAACGGCATTGATCCCTGCATTGTTCCTGAGTATGTTGGTGGCAAAGGTCTTTCTTGTTACATGAAATCCGCAGTGATGAATCTTCTCTCTTTCAGGGAGAATTGTGTATAAGGCGTTATTACATATCTTGGTAGTAACCTTACCATAAGGAGCCTTGTGTCGTACAAATATATATTTACTGTCAGTGTTCGGCCTCCCTTTCTTGATATATGAATAAAGTGAATTTCCTACATCATTTGGAATGGGAAGTGTGATCTCTCTCAGAGTTTTCTGCTGGATAATGGAAACTGTTCTGTTTTTCCAGTCAATATCTGAAAATTTTAGATTTACTACGTCAGAAGCCCTGAATCCCAGCTTGAGTCCTGTCATTACCATAGCTACATTTCGAAGTTCTATAGGTAAGTCATGGGTTATACGGTATTCGGATATTGCATGGATCTCATCATCTGTAAGGACATTTACTATTTTAACGCATGGTGCTGTACCTGTTGAAATTCCAAGATGAAGAGTACTGTTATGTATGATATCTTGTTCTTCCAGATAACGAAGAAACTGGCGCACCACCGTAAAACAGTCGGATCTTCCATCAAATGTTTCATGAATGTCAGTTAAGGTAAATTCTTTTATCAGAGTAGGTGTGACTGACTCAAAACTACTGATGCCATGTTTAATTAGAAAAGTACAGAACCTCATGCAACTGTATTTATAACTTCTTGCAGTTGTTTCTCTTCTGAATCCTCTTGTTAACTGCTGAAGAAAACCTGTTATTGCTTCCTTGCACCAGTCAGGATACGAATCCAGCCGGTCAGGTTTATAAGTATATCTTTTATCTGATTGGATGTCTCCATCAGTAGAATAATGCTCGAAGACCATAAGGATTCTTCTCCAGTTCCTCCAGGATGCTCCAATGACAGGCTGTATCTCAGAAAACCAGATGCGTGCAATTTCTGGATGATATCCTAGTCCGTTCTGGTCAAGAAACAAAAATACGATAGTAAGTGTATGCCTTGCACTGTGCAGAGCTGTACTGGCATATCCTTTATTACGGAGCCGTTCAACGAAGTCATCAATAGCAGTCAGAAATTCATGGGATGGGAAATCCAGGCTTTCTCTGCGGAGAGTATGAATCCTGTTTTGATTTTCAGGCGCAAATTTTTCAACCCATCCAACATATGGGTATATCTTATCATCTAGAATCATGCCGTAACCTTTACGACAGAGTCCTTTTTTCGAAAAAAATGACAGCATTTTTCTTGCGTGACTCAGATAGACATATCTTGTCTGTGTACTGCAGTGCAGATCGGCGCAATAAAAACCAGAAAGATCTGCATAAGTGATATCTCTTATTGTTTGTAGACCATATTCACTGAAGAATACCATGATTCTTGAACAATAGACTTTTGCCAGATTCGAGGATTTTGCGTTATAGGTTTCTATACGGGACTGAATATACTCATCTAGTTCAATCTTAAGCATTTCCGGAACTTTATTATAGAATGACTTGTGCAGTGCTAAATGATTATCAGAAACTGTTCCGGTAATAATCAGTTCCTGCAACTGCTCCATGTATTTATACCATGAAACGTATTTTTGCCGGCATTTGTTTTCTCTTACCAGCTTTAGCCATTGATCTGCATTTTCAGGAGAATACATTAGTACATACTGCATAAGATATTCCCTAAAATCCTGGTAGCACTCCCTGTGGGATGCTTTACTTGAGGAGCAAAACTCATTTTCATCGAGAAGTTCCAGCATCTTTTGAACATAAAAATCATACTGGTTCATAGAACCACCTCCTTATTTTGATGGTTCTATTATTCCGTGTATCGATAATTTTATCTTCATCTTTACTGCCAGAAGCCTATGGAAATACTATATTGCACAAAAAGATGAGGATAAAAATATGATGAGCATAATCCACAAGCTAGGTAAATGCCGTCATAATTCGTGATATCCTTTAGCATACGGCATCCAACACCTTAAGTACGTCCGCAAGCAGTGAGGGACTGAATCCGCTTTCCAGACAAATTGTCCATTTGTCGCAATTGAGCCTGATTTCGCTCGAGGTACGTTCCTCTTTTACCATCGCTACCTTAGCCCATTGCTGCGGTTCATGTTGACCCTCCCTATTGAGTTTAGTTGCCCAGGTGACATAACGTTGATATTGAATCCCCTTTGCTTCGCACCACGCCTTTGCTGTCATTCCGCTGGCCCTGCATTCTGCCACGAGTGCAGCCTGTTGTTCCCTCTTGGACACTTGAACACCTCCAATCCCTGGTCTTATGGAGGTATTTTCTCATAGTTAGCATAGGTTGACCATGCACCCGTATATTATGCGCTTACCTAAGGACGGACAAAGACATGTTTTGCATAAAACTACAGGAGGGGCTTCTCAAGAAGCTCCCTCCTGCTTATCTTAGTGGCAGACAGCACAGTCTTCGTTTTGCGCGTTTTAATGTGCTACATAGTAAAGTTATGCTGGGACGATTAAACAAAACGGTTAAAACACATTTTACTGCGATAGCATAATAAAGCGACATTCAAATTCTTTCGTCCATCCGCAGTTTTGTAGACAATTTTAACTGGATACTTTTGTTGAATCGTTGGTGTTAATAACTGAACCTTTTAGTTAGCATTTAGCTTCTTTAACTTATCAAGAAACACAATTACACTATTTTCGAATTCCTTCTCTTCACCTTCGTATTCCCACTCCATACTGTAGGAATCAAAACGCTTGTCTAATAAAGCTATTACTTTTTCGCGGAGAATAATGTTTTCTATCCAGAATGAGCTATTAACATTGCTCATCATACTTAGAATCTCACCGTTATATAGTTCTCCTGCTAAAGGTGAATTTTCTAATCTTGTTATAGCCTCCGGAATTAAATATTCTAGATAAAGATTTTGTCTAATAAATCTTGCTACATCACCATCTGTTAACTCAAATAAATATTTCCCCCTGACCTTATTATACCATTTTTCCAAACTTGAAAGTTCTTGGGAATTTATAGGAACATTAACTCCTTTGATTATTTCAATATCATGAATTTTAATTCTACTAGTGTCATTACTCATTTATATGCCTCCCCTTAGCCAAAAGATCTATAATGAAGATTTCTAACAGCAGACTATATTTAGAATCCGAATATCGGTATATCTGGCATAAATGGAAAGTCAGGCATTGGCATATCTGGCATTATAGGCACTCCTGGGATAATAGGAACTATTGCCTTATTCTCAGGACTGTTATTGGATGGTAAATCTGTTCCACCACTTCCTCCGCTAGAGCTGGAACCCCCAGGCCCTCCCCCCTTATACTTATCAAAAAGGTTATTAATTTTATCTATATAGAAACTAGTTTTGTTCAGTGCTTCTTGTAAAACCTGCTTTGATTGTTGATCAAGATTGGGATTTTGTAAGCTTCCTTCTAAACTTTTACGAACAGAGTTTAAACCATTTAATGAGTCTTCCATTTCTCCCTGATGATTCCAATAGTCACCTCTCAGTGTATTAGGAATAGGCTTCCCCTGTAAATCAGCCTCAGTTCCCGAAAAATCACTTTCAGTTAAATGATCATTTATAATGTTATTTAGCCTGTCTAAAGTTACGTTCTGTGTCCTTGTTAGGATTACTGAACCCAGTCCGGGTATTACAAGCCCCTGAGGATCAAGATCATCATTAGTCGCCCCGCAATCTGACATATAAATTAAAGCTTTACTCATCCCCTGAGTCGGATCATCATTCTCTATGTTTGCTAAATGGGTTACAGAATTCGAGCCTGATGTAATAGTATCTATATGCCCACCACTATTAACTATATTGTTATTAGAATGTGAGCCAGTTGAAATGGTTCCTATAGTCCCCATATTAAGTATACTGTTAGTGGAGTTTGAACCCGTTGAAATGGCATCTATCGTCCCACTGTTTGTTATGTTGTTTGTAGAATGTGAGCCGGTTGAAATAGTACCGATAGAGCCACCATTGTTTGTAATCGGAGCTGAAGAATTGGGAGCAGTTGTTATGGCACTAACATGGTCTCCTCTACTAACTGTTACTGACCCACTATGAACTGAAATTGTATCAACAGTAGATGATGGCGCAGTAGAATTCGTCACAGTTGACTTAGTTAAATTACCATTATCATATAAGTGATAGGTTACCCATTGATGATCGCCAACTTTCCCATTCCACACAGAATCATGGCCCGTTGGATCATAATACATGAT
>JARLHU010000180.1 GCA_031292095.1 Desulfosporosinus sp. | reverse complement strand
CCCCTTGTTCAAAGGCCATCTCGGCTTCTCTGAGCGCAATTTGCATCCAATCTTGATGAAGCATACTTACCACGATTATTTGGTGACCCCGGGAGGAGTCGAACCTCCGCAAGACAGGGTTTAGGAAACCCCCGCTCTATCCACCTGAGCTACGAGGCCTTAGTGGAATCTAAAACTATAATTGGTACGTCCGGAGGGATTCGAACCCCCGACATTCAGATTCGAAGTCTGACGCTCTATCCAGCTGAACTACGGACGCAAAGTCAACTAAGTTTAAAGTCATTCACTCGAACTTCGTGCATCGTGCATCGAACCTCGAATATGGCGGAGGGGGTGGGATTCGAACCCACGGACCCCTTGCGAGGTCACCGGTTTTCAAGACCGGGTCCTTAAACCGCTCGAACACCCCTCCATGTAAAACAACCGAACAACAGCATATCATATATATTGAATAAATACAACTGCATTTATTTGGGATCATTCACGATTCATTAGAATCAGAAAATATTAAACCCCTATCCGATATATTCAACGCCCATATAAGGCTGAAGCGCTTTCGGAATACGCACCTTACCCTCAACATCCTGGCAATTTTCCATTATAGCAGCAACCGTACGCCCAATGGCCAAGCCACTACCATTTAAGGTATGGACGTATTCCGGCTTTTCCTTAGGGCCTCTCCTAAATCGGATGTTTGCCCGACGTGCTTGGAAATCTTCAAAGTTACTGCATGAAGAGATTTCCCTGTAGGTATTAAAGCTAGGTAGCCACACTTCCAAGTCATATGTTTTAGCCGAAGTAAACCCAATATCGCCTGTTGATAACGCCATAACACGATATGGAAGTTCTAATTCTTGAAGAATGCTTTCGGCATCTCGAGTCAGTAATTCGAGTTCTTCATAAGAATTCTCAGGGAGTGAAAATTTTACAAGTTCCACCTTATTAAATTGGTGTTGGCGAATCAACCCCCGTGTATCCCGTCCAGCCGAACCAGCTTCAGAGCGGAAACAAGAACTATAGGCACAATGCCGGATCGGCAATTGGTTGCCGTCTAAAATTTCGTCACGATAAAGGTTTGTAACAGGTACTTCAGCTGTGGGAATCAAGAAATAGTCTGTTCCAACAACTTTAAAAGCGTCTTCTTCAAACTTTGGAAGTTGACCAGTACCGATCATTGAAGTGCGATTAACCAAATACGGCGGAAGTATTTCAGTATACCCCTTTGAAGTGTGCCGATCTAGCATGAACGATATAAGGGAACGTTCCAGCTTAGCGCCTAACCCTTTATAGAAAGTAAAACGTGCACCTGTAACTTTAGCGGCTCTAATAAAATCAAGAATATCCAACTTTTCGCCAATCTCATAATGAGCCTTTGGCTCAAAATCAAAAACGCGAGGGATTCCCCATGTACGTACTAAAACGTTGGAGCTTTCGTCTAAACCAACCGGCACGGAGGCATGAGGGATGTTAGGAATCTCATAGAGCACTCTTTCCATTTCTTGTACAATGTCAGTAGATTTTTGTTCCAAATCCTTAATAGTTTGACCGACTTCACGCATTTCTAAAACGAGGCTTCCTGCATCTTCCCCGATTTTTTTAAGGCGGCCAACTTCTTCAGAAACAATATTACGACGAGCCTTTAAATTCTCAATTTCAAAAAGTAATTTACGTCTTACTTCTTCTTGTTTTAAAAAGTGGTCTAGATTAATCGAAACGTGACGTTTTTCCAATGCGGCCTTAACCACTTCGGGGTTATTACGTACAAACTTGAGATCTAACATGCTAAAAGAACCCTCCCATGCTAAAGCACATTTTTACTTCGTCCAATGTTCATCGATCATGTCCAGAAAATATTTATGGACCCGTTGGTCTGCAGTAAGTTCCGGATGAAAGGCACTGGCCAATAAATTTCCTTGTCGAGCAAAAACAATCTTGCCTTCATATTCTGCCAGAATACCTACATTCGGAGCAACTTCCCGAAGGTAAGGTGCTCGAATAAAAACCGCTCGCAAAGAATTAGAACCCATGGCAGGTACAATAAGATCCGTTTCAAAGCTTGCCACTTGCCTTCCGAAGGCATTTCGTTCTACAACCGTATCCATAAGGTTTAATGAATATTGATCACTGTCGATTATAGTCTTACTGAGTAGGATCATGCCGGCGCAGGTGCCAAAAATAGGTAAATCTTTAGCCCCAAGCTCTTTGATTTTTGCACCTATTCCATCGATCAGCAGGAGTTTTCCAATAGTCGTACTTTCCCCACCGGGAATAATAAGGCCATGGATCCCTTCGAGATCACTTGTTTTACGCACTTCGACAACATCACAACCCAATTGTTCTAAAACCTGCCGGTGCTCGCGGAAAGCACCTTGCAGTGCCAAAACGCCAACACACTTTTTCATTTTTACCAGCCCCGTTCTTGCATGCGCTGAGAATCAGTCAGTGTTGAGATTTCAATTCCAGACATGGGTTGTCCTAAATCTTTGGAAATTTCAGCAAGCAACTTCGCGTCCTTATAGTGGGTTGTTGCTAAAACGATTGCTTTAGCACGTGCTTTGGGATTGCCGGATTTGAAGATTCCGGACCCGACAAAAATACCATCACACCCGAGATGCATCATCAAGGCTGCATCAGCTGGCGTAGCTATACCGCCCGCGGCGAAGTTAACAACCGGAAGTTTCCCGTGCTCGGCGATATATAGAACCAAATCATAGGGAGCTCCCATATTTTTGGCAGCTGACATGAGCTCTTCCTTCGGCATTAAAGTTAAAGCACGAATTTCGCTCATTACAGTACGCATATGCCGGACAGCTTCAACAACGTTACCCGTTCCAGGTTCTCCTTTTGTACGAATCATGGCAGCCCCTTCACCGATACGGCGCAATGCTTCCCCTAGATTACGACATCCACAAACAAAGGGAACTTTAAAGTCATGTTTATCAATATGATAAGCATCATCAGCCGGTGTCAATACTTCAGATTCATCAATGTAATCGGCACCTAAGGCTTCTAAGATTCGAGCTTCGACAAAATGCCCTATGCGTGCTTTCGCCATAACAGGAATAGTTACCACTGCCATAATGCTCTGAATAATTGTAGGGTCAGCCATCCGAGCTACCCCACCTTCTGCCCGAATATCCGAAGGAACACGCTCTAATGCCATTACGGCACATGCTCCAGCTTCTTCTGCTATTATTGCCTGTTCAGGGGTCGTCACATCCATGATAACGCCACCCTTTAGCATTTCTGCCAGCCCTGTTTTAACTTTCAATGAAGCAATATCAGTCATATCTATTTCCTCCTCAATTTATGCAACTGTCCCATTGACTTCTGTTAAAGTACCACCTAGCGCGAAATTTGTCAATTTAATCCTCATCTTCGGAGTCCTCTAATTCCTCCGAATCCTCAGACTCTTCAATTTCTTCTTCATCTTTCATCAAAACTTTCGCCATCGCTACGACAGTGCTGGCACCAGTTCGCATGGCCAAGACCCCTTGCGCGGAACGGCCTTGATTAGAAATACTAGAAACTTGAAGCCGGAGCATGATGCCGGTATTCGTGATGACCATCAGTTGATCTTCCACTTGAACGACTTTGATACCAACCAACGTACCAGTTTTTGCATTCAATTTCATAACAATGATTCCTTTGCCGCCACGTCCTTGAACACGGAATTCCTTAAGATTGGTGCGCTTGGCAAAACCATTTTCACTCATGGTCAAAAGTTCGCCCTCATCACCAATCACATCCATACCGACAACCTCGTCATCGGCTTCAAGTCTTATTCCTTTCACCCCTCGCGCCGTACGTCCCATATATCTCACATCGGCTTCTGCAAAGCGAATCGCAATTCCATTTTTTGTGGCAAGCAGAATATCATCTAACCCTTGGGTTAGCTTGACACCGATCAGCTCATCTCCCTCATCAAGGGTTAAGGCGATTAATCCATCCCGGCGTGACGAATCATATTCTTGCAACGCCGTCTTTTTCATAATACCTTTTTTTGTAGCTGTGATCAAAAAGAAATCGGAACTATAATCCTTGATTGCCATAACGGCCGTAATCATTTCATGCTGACTTAAATTTAACAGATTTATTACGGCTGTTCCTTTGCCAGTTCGGCTGGCCTCTGGAATTTCGTGGGCTTTCAAACGATATACCTTACCCTGTGACGTAAAGATAAGAATATGATGATGCGTCGTCGTGGTAAAAAGATGTTCCACAAAGTCCCGTTCTTTCGTAGCCATCCCATGAACACCTTTGCCACCCCGGTGCTGACTTTTATAAGTACTTAATGGTAACCGTTTTATATACCCATAATGGGTTACCGTTATAACCACATCTTCAACGGCAATCAGATCTTCAACGTCCATCTTACTAACATCTACCGTAATGAGTGTCCGACGGTCGTCTCCAAATTTGCGATTAATTTCTTCCAATTCAGCCTTAATAATTCCAATGACCATACTAGCGGAAGCGAGAACCGCCTTCAAATAAGAGATGGTATTCATCAGTTCCTGATATTGGTTTTCTAGTTTCTCTCGTTCTAGTCCCGTTAAGCGCTTCAAGCGCATATCGACAATGGCTTGAGCCTGTCTTTCACTCAAACCAAAGCGGATTGTTAAATTTTCTCTAGCATTCGATTCATCCGAGGAAGAACGAATAGTTTCTATAACCTCGTCGATATGATCAAGAGCTATCCTGAGTCCCTCAATTATATGCGCTTCTGCCTCCGCTTTGTTGAGTTCAAATCTGGTCCTCCGGACAATAACATCCTTTTGATGTTCAATAAAATAATAAATCATATCTTTAAGCGTAAGAGTCCTCGGCTGGCCTTGTACTAGGGCCAACATATTTACACCAAACGTATCTTCCAGTTGAGTATGTTTATAAAGTTGGTTCAAAATAACCTTTGGGTTGACATCTCGTCTAAGCTCAATCACAATACGCATTCCAGAACGATCGGATTCATCCCTGAGGTCAGTTATCCCATCTAACTTCTTATCCCGTACGAGATCCGCTATTTTCTCGATCGTTCTAGCTTTATTGACCATAAACGGAATTTCGGTAATAATAATTTGATTTTTTCCCGATTTTTCCATGCGTTCGATACGTGCTTTGGCCCGTGTTTTAACCGATCCTCTTCCGGTCGTATAGGCTGACCTGATTCCTTCGTAGCCCATAATGGTACCACCGGTTGGAAAATCGGGACCTTTAACATAGTTCATCAAATCATCAACTGATAACTCCGGGTTATCCAAGAGGGCTACGGTTGCTTCGATAACTTCTCTTAAATTATGAGGAGGAATATTCGTTGCCATCCCTACTGCAATCCCTGATGACCCATTAACCAGCAAATTGGGAAATTTAGCAGGCAATACCGTGGGTTCATCTTGTTTCTCATCGTAATTAGGGGTGAAATCGACGGTTTCTTTATCAATATCTGCCAACATATAGGTCGCCAGTTTGGCCATGCGTAGTTCGGTATAACGCATCGCTGCAGCAGAGTCACCATCAATCGAACCAAAGTTACCATGTCCGTCAATGAGCGGATAGCGGCTAGCAAAATCCTGATCCATTCGAACAATTGCATCATAAATTGAACTATCCCCGTGAGGGTGAAATTTACCCATACAATCCCCGACCAGACGTGCTGACTTACTGTACGGTTTGTTAGGAGTAAGACCCAACTCATGAAGAGTATATAAGATTCTTCGATGCACCGGTTTTAGCCCATCTCGGACATCGGGCAAAGCACGGCTAACTATAACACTCATCGAATAGGCCATAAAGGACTTTCGCATTTCATCCGCAATTTCAGCGGGAAGAACTTTTCCTCCCTGAATTTCATCCGCCATGAATGAGCACTCCTTTAAGTATCTAGATTACGTGTATCCTTAGCATAGCGATTAATAAAGTCACGACGCGGTTCAACTTTATCTCCCATCAATACGGTAAACATTTCTTCGGACCTAATAGCATCTTCGATCGTCACTTGCAAGATTGTACGCTTTGCTGGGTCCATCGTGGTTTCCCACAATTGATCCGGATTCATTTCTCCCAAGCCTTTATAGCGCTGAATCTCAACCTTATCTCTACCAATTTTCTCAAGAATTTTGGTTAGCTCGTTATCCGTATAAGCATACTGAATATCTCTTCCCTTTTTAACCTTAAAAAGAGGGGGTTGCGCGATATATACATAATGATGTTCGATTAAAGGACGCATATAGCGATAAAAAAAAGTCAATAAAAGTGTCCGAATATGGGCACCATCTACATCAGCATCTGTCATAATAATCAGTTTGTGATAGCGCGCTTTTTCTATATCAAATTCATCAGAGATACCGGTTCCCATCGCGGTGATCATCGCCCGTATTTCGACATTTCCCAAGATTTTATCGAGTCTAGCTTTTTCTACATTAATAATTTTCCCACGCAGAGGCAAAATGGCCTGGAACCGTCGATCCCGCCCTTGTTTGGCAGAACCACCAGCACTGTCACCCTCGACAAGGTACATTTCACACAGATCAGGTTCTTTCCAAGAACAATCCGCAAGTTTTCCTGGCAGGGAAGTTCCCTCTAAAGCGCTCTTACGGCGGGTCAACTCCCGCGCTTTACGGGCTGCATCACGTGCCCGAGCAGCTTGAACAGACTTATCAATAAATTTTCTGGCGATCGATGGATTCTCTTCAAGAAAGGTGCTTAATCCTTCACCTGTTGCGGAGTCCACAATCCCTCGAATTTCACTGTTTCCTAATTTTGTCTTCGTTTGCCCCTCAAACTGAGGGTCCGGAACTTTGACAGAAATCACGGCGGTTAAACCTTCCCGAATGTCATCTCCAGTAAGATTGGAATCAGCGGCTTTAATAATATTACTTTTACGAGCATAATCATTTACCACCCGGGTTAAAGCAGATTTAAAACCAGCCTCGTGCGTTCCTCCTTCTTGGGTATTAATATTATTGGCATATGAAAACAAATTTTCGGCATAACCATCATTATATTGCATGCAAACTTCAACTTGAACATGATCCTTAATTGTTTCGATAAAAATTGGCTGGGGATGTAAGCAATCTTTACTTTTATTAAGATAACGCACAAAATCCTGAATGCCACCCGTATGTAAAAAAGTTTCTTTTACGTTTGTCCGTTCATCCGTTAAATTAATTGTTACACTTTTATTTAAAAAAGACAGCTCTCTGAGGCGATGTGCAAGTAAGTCAAAATCATAGACTGTCTCTTCAAAAATATCCGCATCAGGGATAAAGGTTATCTTTGTTCCACAGCTCACAGTTACCCCAATATTGACTAATTCTGTTGTTGGTTTTCCGATGGCATATTCCTGATGGTAAATATGGCCCCCTTTAAAGACTTCAATAATCAACCATTTTGACAAGGCATTCACAACGCTTAAACCTACTCCATGAAGCCCACCCGAAACTTTATAGGCGCTCTCACTCCCGCCAAATTTACCACCAGCATGTAATACCGTCAAAGCGACTTCTACAGCAGGTTTTCCCGTTTTAGGATGTATATCTACAGGGATTCCTCGGCCATTATCTATAACGGTAATGCTATTATCCGCATGAATAAAGACATCAATTAGATCGCAAAAACCAGCCAAAGCTTCGTCAATACTGTTATCGACAATTTCATAGACAAGATGATGGAGGCCCCTGCTACTCGTCGTACCTATATACATGCCAGGACGCTTACGAACAGCCTCTAATCCTTCAAGAACTTCGATTTGTCCTGCATTGTAATTGTCACTTGGATCTTGATGATGTATATCTGTATTTTCTTGCAAAGTAACTTCCTCCCAAAAAATGCCTTCAATCTTATTATTATACACTAAATATCTAACCGATTCAATTTATCAGAAAACATAGTCTATGTCCGAAGTTTTTAACGTGATACATCGCCCATTCCCCAACCTAAGCTCGAGTCACAAAGACGCGACATCTCAACGTGAGCAAACCAGCAAACTCCGTGACAGCGATCAATCCAAGACACAAGACACTACGCAGAAAATGTACAATCTCTCAAATGCAACCAAGAACCGTCCCCTATCCCGCGCAACTAAGAAAATGTGCCATCTCTCATGCAACTAAGAACCGTCCCCGCTCCCGCTGACATAAGACGGCGCACATGAAATGTGCCGTCTCCTAAAACCCTCGTCACCCAACAAGAATACTTAACGTTCCCCAAAGCATGTCTAAACGTTCCTCCGTTCCAAGCCCGGGACGCAGTGTGACACGAGCACGACGTCTTTACGTAAGCAGCCTAGCAAACTTCCGTTCAAGCGACCGACCCCAAATACGGGGCAGTGCACAAGGATGTGCACTGCCGCCAGTGAGCCAAGGATGGCTCATCTGGCGGGCACCCCGCTCCCCAAAGCCGGGAGCTTGAACGGTTAGTTTGCTCTGCGTCGTAAGCACCGAGCGCTGTGTCACACAAGTCCCTCACAAGTCCCCCTATTCTTCCCACCAAGGTCTTGTTCCTCGCTCTATGATCGCATTATTATTTCTCAAACTCGTCCTATTCCTATCACACACTTCATTCCTATCAAACATTCCGTTCTTCTCAAACACTTCGTTCCTGACCCCGTCGTTCCCACCCACTGCATTTCTTCCCACGTTGTTCCTAACCATATCGTTCCTAACCCGCTCCGGTTCCCAAACTATCAAAGGGTCGGAATCCCCTGACCCTGCTGATATCATTTTATCCTCTACACTATCCCAAGACCACTCACAATCCGGATCCTTTTCAGTCTCCCTTTTTGCCCAGCGAGTATCCGGAAGTTCTCTTTCTGATCCCTCTATCCAGTTTGCTGTTGGCGAATAACCCTCCTCCTGAAGATTTTTTTCCATATCCCATTTGAAATCGCCGCTGTCACGATCATCGAAGCCATCGTTCGCATAAGAAGGCTTAAAATATGATTGACTCCGCTTCCCTTGCCAAGCGCCTGAAACTACCCCTTTCGCGCCTCCTACCCCAATCGCACCTGCCACAGAACCAATAATTGCACCTTCAGCGAGTATTTGGATAAACCCCCACCCCCGAATCGGTAAAAACAAAGCCAGCAAAAGCGTCCCCACTGTAACATAGCCAGCTCCAGTGGCCCCACCCATCCACCACTCACCACTTTCATGCGCCGTACGGTACCCGCCAACAAGACAGCTTGCCAAAAGCCCGATATCTACAAGCTGGGAGGTACTCAGGCCCCCTAACCCTGTGGCACCCCATACTATTCCTGCAAATAGGGTCAAAACTGTAACCAGCAAGGCCGTGGTGATTCCTCTTAAGAAGTATGTACCCATTCCTAATTCCTCCTTACTCGATTTAATGACCTCCGAACGCTAAAGATAAAGTGTTTATTTCTCCTCAAGACTATAAATACGTTGAACCTGTCCAATACATTCCACCCTTATTCCTTTATTATCCATCACCACTCTCATTCTTCGGGAATATAGTGTAGCATGACGCATGCAAAGGAGGAGTCCCCATGGATTATGCACGATATATTGTTCAAGCGGGCGATACAATTTATAAAATTGCCAAAACTTATAACGTCGAAATGGCAGAAATTATTCAACTGAATCATTTAAAACATCCTGATCGCATTTATGCTGGTCAAGTCCTATTGCTCCCCGTTTTAGAAACCCACGAACCCACTCCTGAGGAAATTCCCGAACCCAATTTTACATATGCCCTATGGCTTTACGAGGCTTATGCAGGTGCGGATTCGGAACTAACTGCCATCACAACCTACCTTTATCAAGCCGTGCTTCTCGACCGCCCGGAGTTCGATGCCCTATTAAGGCCCATTGCTTATGACGAAATACGGCATCTCGAAAAATTAGCCCTCGCCCTACGCCATCTGGGGGTCGACCCCAGGTACGGTTCATTAAGTAGTGGACATTGGGTCGATTGGCGTTCTCATTTTGTTAACTATACGAGCGAACTTTGTGCACTTCTTGACCTTAACATCGAAGACGAGGCCAAAGCCCATCGAGAATATCTTGAACTTGCCCAAAAAATACCCATTCCAGAAATTCAATGTATCCTGATGGAAATTGCCGCAGATGAGGAACGTCATTACCATCTATTCTGTCAAGCGAAGCAACAATATTGTAACGAATGCGCTCCATGCACACCGCCACCCCCGTGTTCCCCACCGCCGATGTATGCACCCATAGACGACCCCGAAAATCCCCCTGAAATGCCTGACCCGCAAGATGGTGGAAGAGGATAATAATTTCTTCTTTTCAGTTGGCATTTGTTCCGTTAGGCATATGAAAGAAAATAACAAGTCAAAGATGCCTTGGATATTTTGCGTCAGGCAAGGAGGCATGTTCACCTCATAGCGGGGCTATTAGGTG
>JARLHU010000179.1 GCA_031292095.1 Desulfosporosinus sp. | reverse complement strand
TTAACTGAGTACCTGAATAGTCACAAAAATAATGATTCGCAATTCAATTTGTAGGTATAATTTTTATACCTACAAAAACACCAAAATGCCTGTAAAATCAGGGTTTATTAATGTAGGTATAATTTTTCACGGGAATCAAGGTATTAAGTAAAAGCTTTAACAAGTTTAACTCCTCCGGCGGATAGCTTAATCCCTGCTGGGCCTTTTTGCTTTCTCCCAACTCTAAAGCTTTTAGCCCCAATCCCTGATAAATTTCCACGAGTTTGGTTGGCATGTGGTCTAAGTGACCTTGCACCACTTGAGCATCCCCGCGGGCAATCGGCCCAGTCAAGGCTTGGGGTAGTCCTACCTGTTCCAAGTTATAGAGCGTCCCTCTCATCAATGGCAACAAGGAAGCTAAGGCTTCCTCGGCTGGAATTCCTGCTTCAGCAAAAAGTTCGACGGCTAAAGAAGCTAAGACCACCAAATAATTAGAAGCCACTACCGCACCCGCGTGATAGAGCGACTTCTGAGCCGCCAAAATAGGATGTGGAATCCCCCCTAAATCCTTGACAATTTTCGCTCCCAGCTCCTGATTGTCTCCTTCGATTCCGAAATGTGTTCCCATAAGGAGGGTCAACGCCTTCTCCACGCTCGCAAATGCCTGTAGAGGATGTAACGACAAGCAATGGATAGGTAAGTCCTCCTTGACACGTAAAACATCTGAAGGGATTGATCCAGAACAGTGAATCCAGGTTTGTCCCGGTTTTATGGGAACCTTTATACTCAAATTCTCTGCGACCGTCCGGATCATACCATCCTGGGTGGTAATAAACAAACTATCCGCCGCGGGAACAAGTTCTTGCAAGGGGAGATGGGCAATATTTATATAACTATGAAACCGCTCATACGAGAGACGACTTCGGGTATGGACCCCTATACATTCATGCCCTGCCTCTTCTAATCGCACAGCCAAGGCTGTGCCTACGATTCCAGCTCCAATGATCCCAAATTTCATCTCGCACCCCCCTTCCATTCTTTAATAGTATAAAAAAACACCTTCACAAGCGTGAAGGTACTTTATCTTCCCTCCGTCTCGGTCATCTCGATCCAAGCGGTTTATTTATTTCTTTGTAGGGGCACAATGCTTCGTGTCCTTCCGTCTTACCGTCGTCGGTCCCACCCAAACAGTACAACTCTTACGATATCGTCTGTTAATTTAGGTGTCATCGTTGTAGGGGAACTAATCAGGTGTTGGGCACGAGGTGTAGTGTAGAGGCCCCAAGCAACGTGCCACTACGTTTCAAGATGGTGCACCTTTCCTTCTCCGGATACTTCAGTAATGGATTTTCCCGAGGGCAACACGAGTTTCGGCGCGATCTCTCGTAAAGGAGCGATGACAAAGGCCCGCTCCTCCAGATAAGGATGAGGCAACCTTAACTCTTCGGACTCACTAACTCTATTATCATAAAGAAGGAGGTCAATGTCAATTGTCCTCGGACCCCAATGCACCTTGCGCTCTCGACCGAGCAGAAGTTCAATTTCCTGACAAACATGAAGCAACTCCAAGGGCTCAAGGGTTGTATCAACTTCTATGACCTGATTCCAGTACAAGGGTTGGTCCATCACGCCCCAAGGTTCTGTTTCATAAATTCCCGACATAGCGACAACCTTTATCGTAGGGCTCGCTAAAGCCGAGATAGCCCCTTTGAGATAATTGGCTCGGTCGCCAAGATTACTACCCAACCCCAAAAACACCCTCATGCTCTCTCTCCCGCCTTACGCCAAATCTCTACCGAAACGTCTCTGAAAATCCCAGGAATCGGAGCTTGTGGTTTATGCACCTCAACCCGTACTGAGACGCAGGAAAATTGTTCCAAAACACGTTGCGCAATTTCTTCCGCCAAATGTTCTAACAATTGATGCCTGTCTTTGGTAACACAGGCTTTAATCACTTGATATACCTCTCCGTAGTGAATAGTATCCTCCACTTGGTCAGAAGAGCCTGCCTGACGCAAATCAGAAAGAATGTCCATATCAATCAAAAATCTTTGCCCTAAGACTTGTTCCTCTGGCAAAACACCATGGTAAGCATAAAATTCTAGGCCACGAAGGTGAATGACGTCATGCTCCGACATAATGAGCTCCTCTCTGCCCCCGCAGAATGGCATCCGCCATTTGAACTGCCCTGCGATTTGCTTGGACATCGTGCACACGTATGATATCTACTCCTGCAACAACCCCTAGGACACTGGTCGCAAGTGTCCCCTCTAAACGTTCATCAACCACCGATTGGCCCAAAATCTTACCAATAAACGATTTGCGGGAAGTTCCCAGAAGTAACGGGTGTCCAAGCGTTCTGAATTCCGCCAAGCGGGCCATAACCTCAAGATTCTGCTCCGCTGTTTTTCCAAATCCGATTCCCGGATCCACAATAATTTGATCCCCGGATAAGCCCTGGGCTTCCGCCCGTTCAATGCTTCGCCTTAAAAAGGTCATCATATCTCCCATGAGATGGTTATAGGACGTGCCTTCTTGATTATGCATTACAATCACAGGAGCCTGGTACTCTCCAACAACCCTGGCCATATCCGGGTCTTTCTGCAAGCCCCAGACATCATTAATCAGGTGAGCCCCTGCTTCAAGTGCTTTGGCCGCAACGCTTGCCTTATAAGTATCGATCGAAACTGGGACCGCAACATGAGCCAAAAGAGCCTTGAGGACCGGTTCTAAACGTCGCCATTCTTCCTCCGCGCTCACCTCCTCGTGATGAGGTCGCGTTGACTCCGCGCCAATGTCCAAAATATCTACGCCCTCTTCAACCATACGATTTGCTTGAGCAATTGCGCTTTCAATAGAATAGTACCTGCCCCCGTCCGAGAATGAATCCGGCGTTATATTTAAGATTCCCATAACCAGAGTACGTTCTCCAAGTCTTAATTCCATACCTCGACATTTCAAGATACGAGTTTTAGGGGGTTCCAAAGTAGCCAGTAACTGCTTTAGGTTGTGCCCTATCTCCTTCAGGCCAAATGGTTGGGCTAATACCTTACTCGCCAGTTGGCCGAGTTGTCGTACCGTGCCGAGCAACATAATATCCGTAGCATCTATCTTATTAATAATTACATCCCGGTGTACGGCTGCATCTCCACCAACGGATAACATCTCTTGTTTTAGGATATGGGCTACCCATAAGGGTACTTGTTCTAATTTTATCCCACGTCCTAACGCTTTCCCCGCCATATGAGCAATTCCCCCAGGGTCCGATCCAATTTGGGTTAAAGCCCTTTTAGCTTCTTCCAGATTATCTAGGGTAACCCACCGCATGCTATAAGTTCGCATTGTTTTGCCCCCTCACGTTAATACATAATCTGTTTCATCTCATCGTTAAATTTATAACATAAAGTTTGAGCTGAACAATGTCGACAATCTCTAGCCCAATCGTCCGCCAGGGCCAATGCTTCTCCTAAAGGGGTCAAGTTGTCCGCAGGATTCCTGCGATGTTCACGGATCCCTTGTAAAATGAGTTGAATATCCTCCAAGCTAAATCGACACGCTTCCAGCAACGGGAGAGCTAGCCGCGCGCTTGCCTCTGCGTGATCTTCACCCGTTTGATACTCTACCCAACGTCCAATATCATGAAGAAAAGCCGCGGCGTATACCACCTCTTTTGGTAAAATGACGTCTCTGTTTTCGAGCATATACGCATAAGAGACACGTGCCACATTTAACCCGTGCTCAAAGCCGTGTTTACAAAAAAGACGTTCCTTTTCTAATCCGTTGATTTTTTCCATGTAGCAAATATAATCTTCATGGTCTAACAGCTGGTTGACGCGAGCCATTAAATCGAAAATATTATCTCACTCCCAACATCTTTCACCCACAAAATTTTAAATCTATATTTCGCTATGATAAAGGTGATACCCTGCAAGAAAATATAAAGAATTTATTTCTTTGGATATTAGGGAATAATCGGTGTTGCTTGTTTAAAGGTATATGCTCCCTTGAAGGAGGGGATATTCAAGGTTTTTTTCACGATACTTACGGTCATCCCATATTTTTTTAAGCCAGGGGCTTCAAGTTTAGAATAATAATCCAGGAGGGTGTCTTGATCCCCGATGGCATCCAGTTCATAAGGAATCCCATCGGCACGGTTTATGGGCACTGTATTCACCAAAATAGTCGAGCTTCCACTGAGCACGATGGCTGTCGTGGCAACTATCCGTTGACCGTTAATACTGATTGCCTCAGCTCCGGCAAACTTCAAGGTGTTGATCATCCTCGCTATATCATCCGTGCCGAGAGGAAAGAGAACGTTTTTGTTGCGATCGTCAATACTAATTTGAATCCCAGGGCCCGTCACAGCCTGAGTTCCTTCAAGGATTTGCAATTGTTTCAACTGCTCAAGAAGTAGAGGATCTGTCCCCACCTTTCTCCTCGCCGCGTCCAATTGTCCCACTAAAATGCGATGTTCTTCTTGAAGTTTAGTATTTTGGGCCTGAGAATTTGACAGTACCAATTTCATTTGACCCAAGCGATCTGCGCTGATTTGCTCAGCGGCTGAGACATTTTTTTGAGTTTGAGCCTGAAGAGAGATCAGAAAACCTAGGGCAATCGCCACCAAAGTGACAGGTAAGGCTAAGCTTCTTTTCCAATGGTGCATTATGTTCCCTCCTTAACGGGTTCAGCATAATGGTAATTTCGCAATTTACCTGCCGGAATCACGGCCTCTTTTAAAACCTCAAGTTTACGTGTAATTCCGTATTGGAGTTGAAAATCTCCAAGTTTATCCCAGACAAAATAAAATCTAAGCGAAGACGATAAATTATTCGTATCGCCAATGGCATCAATCACATAAGGCGGCATTTGACGGGTCCCGTTGATCTGGATATAAGATCCTCCACAGAACACCTCTGTATTCGTCGTCACACGCTGGCCATTGACAGCGACTGCTTCCGCACCACCGTTCCAAAGTGCGTTAAAGATCTCGCGAATGTATTGTTCATGAATTAAGAAGCTACTCGGATCCTCTTGCCCAATGGCAACGCGCTTAGAATCGTCTAGCGTGATCCGTACGCCAGGACCGTTAACTGCAATCATGCCCGCATTCATTTGCGCCTCTTGAAGTTGCTGATCAGCCAAGGTCGAGGCACTTTGACCCTGAGCGTATTTTGCTAACTCCAGTTGTAGCCTTTCATTATCTACAGAAATCTGCTGATTTTCTTGTTCTGTTTGAATCAAACTAGGTACAGCCGTTTCCTGACGTGTCACCTGACCACCCGCAGCCCCCTGAGTTTTGAGCAGCACTATAAAAAGGAACCCGATCACAATAGAAGCCAACCCTAGTAAAGACCGTTCTCTTTTTTCCAACTGCATTTGTGACACCTCCATAGACTATCTACTTCGGAAAAAGGACACCCCTGCGGGCGTCCTTGTTTATTATTCACTCAACCATTCATCGCCAACTTTGCGATAGTCGATCAGTTCTTCCGATTTAAAATACAACGCAATCTCACGTTCGGAACTTGTTACGGAATCCGAGCCGTGTATTACATTCCGGCTGATATCCATCGCGTACGCTCCCCTGATGGACCCTGGATTTGCATTCGCAGGATTTGTCGCTCCCATTAGCTCGCGTGCCAGGGCCACAACATTTTTTCCTTCCCAAACCATGGCCACGACCGGAGAAGATATAATGTAGGCGACTGTCGGTTCAAAAAATCCCTTCCCCTTATGTTCTGCATAATGGGCTTCCGCCAAGGTACGATCCACTTGAAGCAACTTCATTCCAGCGAGCTTGAAACCCTTTTCTTCGAAACGCGCGATCACTACTCCAACCAAACCCCGCTGAACTGCATCCGGTTTCAGCATAATAAATGTTCTTTCCATCGTACACTTTCCTCTCATGATTAGACTTCATTGGGCTTATTCAATTTTATTTAATTCGTCATCTAAGGTTTGACGCAGCAACTTCTGCGAGTAGTTATCCTCGCCTTTTTCTAGGTTTATAGAAACTTCGGTAGAATCCCCAGCCTTTGCCGGGCCATCAAACTTGGCCATCAAAGCGGCAAAACTCTTGACATCCAGTGTTTCTTTGTCCATCAACGCTTCAGCAATGGCATGCAATTTATCGATATTTTGCCGAATTAGGTTTTGAGCCTTCTGATAACAGTCATCGATGATACGTCGGGCCTCTTTATCTATAGCATAAGCCACCGCATCACTATAACTACGATCACGGGAAATATCCCTACCAAGAAAGACCTGCTCTTCTTTGTGACCAAAGGTGAGTGGACCAAGTTCCTCGGACATCCCCAACTCTGTAATCATTTTACGAACCAACCCTGTGGCCCGTTCTAGGTCATTCGAAGCACCTGTACTGATTTCTTTAAGTACGAGAGCCTCAGACACGCGTCCGCCAAGTAGCATGGTCACTTGGTCGAGCAGTTGGGATTTAGTCATATAATTACGATCTTCTTTAGGAAGAAGCAACGTATATCCCCCAGCCCTTCCGCGCGGGATGATCGACACCTTGTGTAAGGGATCCGTATGAGTGAGGAGTTCTCCCAGTAAGGCATGCCCTGCTTCATGATAAGAAACAAGTTTCCTTTCCAAGGGACTGATCACTCGACTCTTCTTCTCAGGTCCCGCGATAACTCTTTCAATGGAATCTTCCAGCGTTTGATGTCTAATTGTAGTTTCACCCCGACGCGCAGAAAGCAGTGCCGCTTCGTTAATCAGATTTGCCAGATCCGCCCCTGTAAAACCAGAGGTTCGTCGAGCAATAACCTCAAGGTCAACCTCCTTAGTTAAAGGCTTACCTTTAGCATGAACTTTAAGGATCTCTTCGCGCCCTCTGACATCTGGAACATCAACAATTACTTGCCGGTCAAATCGACCTGGACGTAAGAGAGCTGGGTCAAGAACATCCGCTCTGTTCGTAGCCGCAATAATAATTACACCGTCATTGCCGTTAAATCCATCCATCTCGACAAGCAACTGGTTAAGAGTTTGTTCACGTTCATCATGCCCGCCACCTAAGCCGGCACCCCGTTGCCGTCCAACGGCGTCGATTTCATCAATAAAAACAATACATGGTGCGCTTTTCTTGGCCTGTTCAAACAAATCACGTACCCGGGATGCTCCGACTCCGACAAACATTTCCACAAAATCAGACCCGCTGATGCTAAAGAATGGCACTCCAGCTTCTCCAGAAACAGCGCGAGCAAGTAAGGTTTTACCTGTTCCAGGAGGCCCGAAGAGCAAAACTCCCGTAGGAATCTTCGCTCCCAGCTCACTAAACTTTTTAGGGAACTTCAAAAATTCAACCACTTCCTGAAGCTCCTCTTTAACCTCATCTGCACCGGCAACATCCGCAAAAGTTACCTTTTTGTTATCTTCTCCAACCAGGCGTGCTTTGCTTTTCCCAAACTGCATCACCCGGTTTCCGCCCCCTTGGCTCTGTTGCATCATAAAAAAGAACAAGGCTACTATAACCATAATTGGTAGCAATGTGCTCAGTAGGCCGAACCACCAAGGAGATTCCGGAGGCGTTGATAAGGTTAAAGGAAGTCCGTGGGATAACAGATCCGCTGTAAGTTGTGGATCCGTGGCAAGCCCAACTACCTCATGCTTACTGTCGTCCTTCATCGTGACCGTATACTTCATGGTATTGGGTTCGACAACGGCCTCAACAGCTTTAACCTGGTCTTGAACAACAGCCCTTTTAAAAGCATTGTAGTCCATTCCTACCTCTTTGGTAACTTGAGGAGCCGACCATTTTATTAACACAATCGCCATGAGTATTATCAGTATATAAATTGTAGCATTTTTAAAGACCTTCAAGTATGGTCCTCCTCTCTAGTGGGCAGAAGCTCATTTACGGAGCAATTCTATATATTATACCACGCAGTATTGGGTTTTACAATGAATTCAAATTGGAACCCGGGGCCTGTGATCTGAGAATACAATAGACCCTTCCCGTAGTCTGAGTCGGTTGACACAGACCGCTTTGGCGCACACCGGGAATCCAGAGCACCTCTGCTCCGGATGTGATTAATGGTAGTTCGCTTCTTACCTTAATCGAAATATTTTCTTCCTGGAAAACCTTTTTTAGCGACTTATGCCCCACACCCTGAAACCACATTCTGTCTCCTTGCCGCCGGGTACGACACACCAACTGGTCGGGAAGCCGTCCTAAGAGATCACGGCTAAAAACCGCCACCTTATTCTTAAGTCTATCGAGATTTGCATCCACTGGGGAAAGCTCTCCTTCCTCGAACAATCCGATCTCCAACTTCAAACTCGGAATTTCGGACCAACACCCCACTTCCAAAGCGATTGCTGGAAAGGCTAACTTCAACATCTCTTGGTCATGATTTTTCACGGCGTCATCAGTCTTCTCTATATGGCCTGCCGAACAGCGAAACCAAATACCCTCATCTGAAATTTCAACCGTCAGGCCTGGCAAATCCTGCCTCCAACCAGACCTTCCCTTAGAACCTATAATTTTCGCGACATAGGTAAACCCTAACCCTCTCGGTTCTTGCGTGATCAGCATCGCCGCGCTACGCAACAGGCGGGAAAGAATCGCGGCCGGCTCAGTAAAGACGTTGCGGCTCAAACCGATCGTCCCGACAGAGTCTGTAATGTGGTAATGTTTCCAGGCTACCTCCACTTGCCGAGCTAGATATTCTTCATCCCAGCGAAGAAGTTCTCCCGTACGCCCTAGCGCCTCCTGAAGACGAGGATTGTATTCTTTCTCCAATTCAGGTAATAACTCTAGGCGGATTCGGTTACGGATATAAACTGGCTCCTCGTTTGAACGATCAAGTGCATAGGGCAGAGCTTCTTGTGCACAGTAGTTTAAAATATCCGTTTTCCCAAACGTCAGCAAGGGGCGAATGATCGAGTCCTTGGACGGGTATATTCCAGCTAATCCTGCCGTCCCACTCCCTCTAAGAAGCCTGTAAAGAATCGTTTCTGCTTGGTCACCAAGGTGGTGGGCCGTTGCCAGAAGGGTGCAGCCCTCCTGGCGCATATCCTCTTTCCAACGAGTGTAACGCCATTCTCTGGCAGCCTCTTGGAACGATTGTCCCATTGTTTTGGCGTACCCCTTAGCATCAAATCGATGAACAATACAAGGGGTTTCCCAGATCGCTGCCATATTTTGAACCAAGTGTACTTCATCATCTGACTCTTTCCTAACCCCGTGATGAACATGCGTTAACACCAAAGAGATCCCTCTTAACCGTTCCTCTCGTACATATCGCCATAGTATATGACTTAATGCCATCGAGTCCGGCCCACCGGATACTGCGACCATCACTTTAGCGTTTGGGGGAATCAATTGAGGTAATACCTGCGTACGCAGTTTTTCGTAGATGTCTTTCGCCCCCTTTCCGAACCAAACGTAAAGGAACTGTCACTAAGGCAACCCCTACCGCGATTGCACCCGCAGCAAACAGCGTCTCCGTCCCTTTGGTTAAAGCCCCGATAAAATCCCCTTTGATCAAAGCTAACATCGTGGAATAAGCTCCAACCCCCGGTACCAAGGGAATAATCCCTGGCACTGCGATAATCAAAACAGGAACGCGAAACATACGGGCTCCCCCTTCCGCTAAAAGCCCAATTCCCAAAGAAGCCAAAAAGATAGCCGTATTTGTACCTCCAAGTGACCTGAAAATCAGCCACCCAATTGTTCCAGCCAAAGCGCCTGGCAATAAGTATCGGACAGGAACATTAAAAACCACGGCAAAAGCGAGCGTAGCGATGAAGGCAACGGTGAGTTCTATCAGCATTCATTCTACCTCCATTGCGTTCAAATTACTCGTAACTTGTTAACCGTAACAACCTTAACATTCTCTCCGTTTAAACACAACGGCATACTTCAACAAAATCTCAAAAACTCTCACCTATTTTATAGATTAAACTCTATAAGGGGCAATTCAGGAGACGATGGGACGGATGGCTGGGGACGGGGGACGGTTCTCCGTCCCCTCCAGGATACGCGAGATGAGGGGGCGCGAGAACCGTCCCTCGTCTCCTCCTCGTCTCCTCGGCTCGCGTATCCTGTATCCTGTAATATAGAAAAGGCCCTGATTGCTCAGGGCCTAACGAAGTTTCTATGCTAATAACCACAAGGATTCATAAATTCGCTCTAAAAATCTAGTTCTAGAATAAGCCGCTGACTTTCCCAGTCTTGGTATCAACGTCAACTCTTCTAAAGCCAGGGTCAGAACTTGTACCAGGCATCAAGGTGATTGTTCCAGCCATTGGACAAAGGAACTTAGCTCCACCATAAACTAAGATGTCGCGAATTGGTAATCTCCAGCCAGTCGGAACGCCTTTTAATGTAGGATCATGGGATAAGCTCAAATGAGTTTTCACCATCATCGTCGAGAAATCTGCATAATGTGCATCAGCTTCAAATCTCTCAGCCTTAGCTAGAGCTTCAGGAGCCCAATCTACGCCGTCTGCGCCATAAACTTCTTTAGCGATCAGCTCAACACGTTGACGGAGAGGCATTTCCAACGGATAGAGGCATTTGAATTCAACCTTTTCTTTACAAGCTTCGATGACGGCATCCGCTAATTCCAAAGCACCGTCTCCGCCTTCACCCCAGTGATTGGAGTAAGCACAACGTGCTCCTGCTTCTTTAGCAATTTTCTTAACCAAATCAATTTCTGCTTGGGTATCAGTGAAGAAGCCATTGAGGCAAACAACCGGTATAATTCCAGATTTCTTAACCGTCTTAAGGTGATGAAGTAGGTTTGCGCATCCTTTTTCCACGAGTCCAAGATTTTCTTTAGTGTACTCTTCTGGTAATGGACGACCAGGTACCACAGCTGGGCCGCCGCCATGCATTTTTAAGGCCCGGACTGTAGCTACAAGAACGGATACATTTGGAATCAAGCCACTCAAACGAGCTTTAACATTCCAGAATTTTTCAAATCCGATATCAGCAGCAAATCCGCTTTCTGTAACATGATAATCAAACATTTTGAGGCCAAGGCGATCAGCGATGATGGAAGACTGGCCGATAGCAATATTCGCAAACGGGCCAGCATGAATCATAACAGGTTGACCTTCAGCAGTAAAACAGATGGTTGGATTAATTGTATTACGCA
Organism: Desulfosporosinus sp.; assembly: GCA_031292095.1. Classification (GTDB taxonomy): domain Bacteria; phylum Bacillota; class Desulfitobacteriia; order Desulfitobacteriales; family Desulfitobacteriaceae; genus Desulfosporosinus. Next base: position 4,543 of record JARLHU010000179.1, on the reverse strand, counting down.
TCCAAGCGGTCATTGCACCAGCAACTTCTAAGTCTTCAGTGGTAACCGGTTGGCCCGTCTTACTATAAGCAACAATGATTTTGCCGATCCTGTCTCTCAAGTCAGGGAGATCTTTAGCAATCGCCAAAATTGCCATTAACTCTGAACCAACAGCAATTCCGAATTTAGATTGCATTTGGAAACCATCTTTTTTGCCGCCAATCCCGATAATAATATTTCTCAAGCCTTGAGCTGCAAAATCTATGATCCAACCCATTTCTACATTCTTAGGGTCTATGTCTAAGCGCTTCAGGCCACGTTTAGCTAACTCTTCATCAGTGTAGTTAGCCTCATGCTGCATTCTGGCATTTAGAGCAACCATAGCAAGGTTGTGGGCGTTCATGATGTCGTTGATATCTCCAGTTAGTCCTAATGAGAACTCGGTCATAGGAATTAACAGAGCGTTACCACCACCAGCAGCTGTTCCCTTAATATTCATTGTTGGTCCGCCAGATGGTTGTCTTAACGCGCCGCCAACGTTCATGCCTCTCTTAGCAAGTCCCTCAATCAAACCTAAAGAAGTCGTAGTTTTACCTTCGCCTAATGGTGTAGGCGTGATGGCTGTCACTTCAACATAGAAGCCATCCGGCTTATCTTTGAGGCGCTCCATCATTTTCAGAAAGTCCACTTTCGGTGTTCTTCCGTGAGGAATTAATTCATCTTTTTCCAGAGACAGTTTTTTGACCAAATCGTCAACTGTGGGCATGTTCTTTTCGGCCTCTTCGGCAATCTGCCAATCCTGTAGTTTAGTCGCATCCCAAGCCATCTTAACACTCTCCTCAATATTAGCTTTACCTCTTTCCTGGAAACCCAGGAATAGATACCTTTGTTAGGACCTTAAGTAAAAAGACATAATTGTTTGATTCGCCAAATAATTCTGTTTTCCTTCTTCGTGGAATAATTTATCTGAGATGGAATCATAGCCGAAACTTATTTCGAGTAAAGTGGGAGGATTTAATTCACCCTCCTCACCCCCCTAAACTGCCCCAAAGAAAATAGATTAATACCTGTTAAATGATGGAAGTGGCGTGAAGTATTGGGTATGATAGTAAGCGAAGTAGCTTTAGGGCAAAGTTCCACCGATCCACAAGTAAAGTGTCAAAACAGACCCAACACCCGAGGCGATGGAGAGCGCCACTCCGAATGCTTCTACCCCGCGAATCGATGCCGAAATCAGATCTTCGAATAGGGCATCCCTGACGGAGGTTGTAATTGCTAGACCAGGCGCCAGCACCATAATTGACCCAATAACCGCCAAATCAAATTGAACACCCGGCCAAAATCGCTTTATAGTCAGATTCGCAAGAGCGGTCGTAGCGCCAGCCAACGCTACCGAAACAAAGTTCAGAACTTCTTTTTCTTGGAGAAATTCCATCACGAACATGACCAATAATCCAGTAATCCCAGCCACAAAGACAGTGCCCAGATGGGCACCTAATAAATAACTGAAACCGGCGCTACCGATCGCCCCTGCTAACAGACGAATTCCCGCTGGATATCTCCTTGGCAAGCGATCCACCTTCAAAAGCTCACTATAGGCAGTTTCAACCGTTAAAATTTTTGCTGAAAGTTGTCGTGAAATCCGATTTACCTCAAGAACTTTGGCCAGGTTAAATCCGCGGTGATGAATGCGGACAACACGTGTTTGGGTCAGCAATCCCTCACTTATGGTACAAAAGATCCCTTGAGGGATGGCAAAGACGTCTACCTTTTGGGCTCCACCCGCCAGTGCCATGCGTACCATAGTCTCTTCGACACGAAAAGTTTCTCCCCCATTCTCCAAAATCAATTGCCCGGCCAAGAGGACAAGATCCGCAACGTCCGCCATAAAATTATCACTCGTTCCAATAGTTTTTTCGAATAACCAATATTATCCCATCATCATCCAAGGCTCCCCCGCTTAACCGGCGGGCCTCTTGGCAAATAAGATCAGCAATTTCTTGAGATTTATTGATGGTTGTTTTCTCTAAAAAATCACGAATCCAATCCGTACCTTCTTTTAAAACGTCTTGCACCCCATCCGTCAATAAAATCAATGTTTCCCCGCTCTGCATCTCCGCCTCGATAATCGGAGTATCAATTTGGTTTAAGATCCCCGCAGGAAGGCTTGCAGATGCAAAAGATTTCACTCCATCAGGTGTGACCAGATAGGAGGTAGCAGCTCCCACTTTGATGAGCTTTAGATTGGACGATTCTAAATCAAGAATTGCCATATCAATAGTTACAAAACTTTCATCGGGAGAGCGCAGGACTAAGATGGAGTTCAGTGCCTGAATCGCACCTTCCGGATCAAATCCTGTCGTCAGGAGTTGTTCTAGGAGAGCCAACGCAGTTGCACTCATCTTGGCTGCATTTTCTCCCACACCCATCCCGTCGCTTAAAATAAAAGCATGCTGTGTCGTTGAGAATGCGATCGAAGCATAATTGTCCCCACTCATTACGTTTCCAGTTTTCGTAAATGTTGTTACCCCCACATCAAGAAAATGGCGACGACGGCGAGCTAAATTTGATGGTTTAACTACTTCCCAGTTATGTTGTGTGTGAAGCTCTTTAGCAAGGTTTCCGATGACCTGCGAGACATTGAGAAACTGGCGGGACAAGGCCTCCTGATTGAGGACAAGACGACGACGCCAGGTCTCCTGGCTTTTCTCTTGTTCAATAATAAATTGTACACCCAAAAGCATTTCTTTGAGTCGTCCACAATGACGTTTCCACTCGACAGGTAGTGTTTCTAGCTTAACATCTGCTTGGCTTTCTACCAAACCGAAAAGTTCAAAGAAAATATGGTAAGTTTTATAAAATTCTCGGTTCCAACAGGCATCCATAGTCGGGCAAGAATGACACACACGCTCTACCAGAACATTCATAAGTTCAGGAATTTCCGGGCGCATCTCAAACGTTTCTGCTTCAGCCGCTTGATAGCTCAAGGCAATTTGATCAAAGATCTCTGCCAAAGCTTTCACCTTGGAAACAGTTGTTTCCACCTCTGGAATCGCCATTGATTTTAAAAATTTCCTTTGGGGAGTCGCCCCGGGCCAGAGAAGAAAGAGGAATAGTCCAACTGTTGAGGAAATGAGTTGGGAATAGATTGCCTCTTGCCGCAAAAAGACTGTCAGCATCAGCATCACCGCAATGAATGCCGTTCCGATTCCAATTTTACCAAGCTGACGAAATGCACCCGTACAAAAACCAGCCAACCCGTAAATTCCTGCATCCATCAGACTTTGGGCATTTAGGTTTAATTGAGGCATGAAACCCAGGATTGCTCCAACGCCTGCCGAAGTCCCTGCGCCGTATCGTTCTGATACAAATAAAGTAAAAAAGCTCAGCAAGACTACTGAAAAGTTAACTCCCATAACCTGAACGCCTTGTAGGCCGCTAAGCACACCGATGAGAATCAATAGCCAGGCAATTCCCTGTTCGCGCTGAAATTCACCTCTCCAGATAGCCTCTTGATGGCACAATGCAAACCAAAAAATAATCGCAAACCCTCCAGCCAGTATACTATGAAGGCCAACTGTCAGAAATACATTAGGATCTTGCTTAGCTAAACTAATGGCTAGAGAGGAAATGAGGGCTACCGTTAAGCCCGTCAGGGTGACCAAATAGATCCCTTCGTGCTTTTTTTTACGCATAGAAGGCAAAATCGCCGTCAAAGCCGCCAACATCACTATAACTTGTAAAGCAAAGGATACGTCTTTCAGTGAAACCACGCCGATTAGAATACCTAGTAAACCAAAGGATAATCCACTCTCTCCTCTTAGGAGCAAAGCTGCCCCAAACGCGACTCCGAAAGGATGAAGGCCCAAAATGTTGCCTCGCGCCAACAAACCTCCCAATACAAGTGGAAGGAATGTACTTTCAATCGAAATTCGGCTGCGCAGACTACGATCTAATTTCAACGTTGCCCATTCTGCCATAATGTCACCTCTTACCTATTTATGGTAACATTATAGCCCACAAAGATAGCAAAGCTTGTCTACTAAAGTCAATAAAGCACAACAACTTTCGACGTAGTTCATAATAAATCTCTTTATAATCCCGCCTTAACCCTGTAGTGCTCATAAAAGCGCCGACATTTTCATGATAATGGCAAAAGAAAAACCGCCTTTCGGCGGTTAACTACTAATATCTGCTTGAACCTCTGCCGCCACGTTTAGAGTCTGTAGCTCGACGAAATTCTGTCTGACGCTCATCACTGTCTTTTATAAACTTAGCCAATTTATCCTCAAAGGACACGGTTGGCGGAAGACGGCGTTCACGACTCACATTACGAATAGTCGGATTTGCTTGTTTGATTGAAAGTCCAATTTTTCCCTTTTCATCAACGTGAATGACTTTCACTTTAACATGATCCTGTTCTTTTAAATAATCTCGAACGTCCTTGACATAGGCATCAGCGACTTCCGAGATATGTACGAGTCCGGTTACTCTATCCGGCAATTCAATAAATGCTCCGAAGTTCGTGATCCCTGTCACGACCCCTTCAACAATACTGCCAACG
>JARLHU010000178.1 GCA_031292095.1 Desulfosporosinus sp. | reverse complement strand
TATATACCCAGTCCTTGCCTTGCCGGAGTTCTAATCGTAACCGGGTACAACTTGATTGACAAAAAGGAAATCAAGAAGGTCGTTAAAGCAGGCATATTATCGTCCGATTCCATTGCCATGTGGGTAACCGCCTTCTTAGTAATAGTACTTCTTAACCTTGATTATGCAATTTATGCAGGAATTGGCCTGTCCATTGTCTTGTACCTGAAGGATACTAACAAAGCACCGATTAAACTTCTTATCCCGTCACAGGGGACGGATTCCCAAATCATCGAACAAGAAATTATATCCGTCAACGAAAAAGTAGATGTCTTAATAATTCAACTGGAAGGTAACCTATACTTTGGCGCGGCATCGGATCTTAGCGAGAAACTAGAAAGTATCGTCACTAAATCGAGAGTGTTCATCTTAAGAATGAAGTATGTTACGACCATTGATTTAACTTCACTCAGCGCTTTGAAAGTTTTCATCAGGAATGTTAGAGAAGCGGGTGGAATCTTGATCATCAGTGGTGTAAAGCCCGATCTTGACGTGATGCTTAAGAAGTCGAATATGGGGTCTGATATTGGCCTTGACAATATCTTTATGTCGGAAAATGAAGTGTTCGCCTCTTCCACTAACGCATTAGAGAGAGCAAGAGCTGTTTTGAATTGTGAAAAAGACAGCAATGAATCGATGGCGTGCAATTTACTAAAGTCTGCTTCTAAATTTTGATCAAGTCAACAAGGTGCGAGGTGCATGCACCAAACTTTAGTAGGTTGTGATACAGTTAACCATAATTACTGAAAGGCGGGATTCAAGTGTCTAACTTAAACCTTAATAAATATATCCCTTTAGATAAGACGATTAAGAGAGAGACTGGAAATAGAGCTTATCCAATTTGGCTAATAGTCAATCCCAAGCATCCGGCTGTTCGACACAACATTTGGACACCTGCTTTAGCTGAGATCCAGGACAAAGTGTATAGGGAAACACATACCAGAATAGACACCTCTGATATTTATATTAGGAATGTCGTTAGCGATAGCAGGCTCGTTCCTAATACCTTAAATTGGTGGGGAGCGGAAGTAGAAAGGGAAATAGAATTGTTTAGGGAAATTGCTTTGGAAAATAAACCAAAGATCCTTATTTCCTTTGGTGCTTTCCCCTTCGAATTTTTGAGGCGTGTCTATGAGATCAAACCGGAAAAGGGGCCTAAATATTGGAGTACCTCTAACTTAGGAGATGAATTCGGAAGATCAATTGAGAACTTTGATATCAACAAAACGAATCGGATTCCCTTACTTCGCCTTGTGAATACCAGTGGTAAGTTCATTGAAGAACACAATTATTTTGGCGAAAATTACTTTCGTTATGTCGGAAAAAAGATAGCTGAAAAGATTATTGAAAACAAGGATGCGCTTAAGATCTGGATTGAATGAGGCAGCCGTTCGGATTCTACCATTAAAGGGGGCGTTTTTTCTGAAAATTATAAAAACATTATCCTCTTTTAAAGGTAACAATCTGAAAAAACAGATAGTGATTATCATTGCTGTAATCATGCTTGTACCTTTAGTGGTCTTAATGAATGACATTTTTTTCGCTTCACGGACGGATGAAGTTGTATTCTTAGACAAAGAACAGAGACTGGAGGCCTTGATCAAAAGTACGAATAATGAAATCTCGAAAAATCTGGAATCTCAATGGACAGGGTCAGAAGATATCCCATCCTCCATGCTTCAGAACGAGTTTACTCAGGTCGTAGAACCACAGATTCCAGCGAATTTAGATATTCGCTTCAGTCTATATGTTCCCCGTACTGAGAAGATTACGTTACTAGGATTCCTGCATGCCTATCGTATCCTCTCTCCAGAAGAAGAAGCTCAGAGGGAGAAGGAGATATTTGCCAATACGAAGCTAGGTCTGATAGCTGCTGAAATGGGGAAAGAACCACTCTTTCGAATTTCAGGCACTTGGGATGATCAGATCGTGGAGTACATTTCACCGGTTGTCTTCAAGGGAAAAGTGGTAGCAGTTATATCGGCAGGGGAGCGACTTAACCCCTTCTTTTACCAGAGTAATTACATTCGGAAATTGCTGCGTTATTTCACCCTAGGCGTACTGGCCTTAGTTATGATTGGCGCTCTGATAATAATCAGAAATATAACCACTGGGGTCGACCGTTTAAAGCAGGGATTACAGAGCATGGAGACGGATATCCATCACTTATTACCTGAAATGTCCGGTGAACTGGGTCAGGTGGCCCGTGCTATTAACCGGATGGCAGTAAGTCTTACCGAAAAGGAACGTTTGGAAGACCAGCTAAGGCAATCAGAACATCTGATTGCCCTTGGTCGATTAGCAACCGGTGTGGCTCACGAATTGCGTAACCCCATCGGTATTATCAAAATCTTGGTCGAACTTATGAAGCAAGAATACTCTCAGGTAAGCGGCATCGAAGAATTTACAAGGGCAATCGACGAGCAGGTGGACCGTCAGGATATGGAAGTTCAAGAACTATTGGACTTTGGCCGTCCGACCACAGTTGCGATTAAGGAGTGTTCTGTCAATGATTTAATTAAGGGAGTCGTCTCTTTTTTGGCCGCGATGTTACGGAAGCAGAACGTAAGTGTTGTCTTGCAGCTTGATGACAACCTTTCTAAGATCTCAGCAGATACTGAAAAGCTAAAAAAGGTATTTGTCAACCTAATTCTCAATGCTGCAGAGGCTATGCCGGCAGGAGGTGAATTGGATATAATTACCAAAGGAACTGACGACCTAGTTAGTATCAGTTTCTCTGATACCGGAGTGGGTATACCGGCAGAAGAAAAGTTGAGAATATTTGATCCCTTCTATACAACTAAAAAAACAGGCACCGGTCTGGGACTATCGATATCTTATCAAAATATTATATTGCATGGTGGAACGATTGAGGTGGACAGCGTCCTGAACAAAGGATCAACATTTATTATTAATCTTCCGGTAAGACCACAATTTTGCGACAGGGGTGAGCTTCTTGATACCAAGAATTCTGGTAATTGACGATGAGGAAAGAATGTGTTGGGCGCTTGAGAGTGCACTGAGTCAAGAAGGCTATCAGGTGACTACCGCCACGAGAGGTTTACAAGGGATTGACTTGGCCAAGGAAACCGATCCTTCTATGGTAATATTGGATTTGAAGATGCCAGATATTGATGGTATTGAAGTGTTAAAAGAACTGAAAAAATTTAACCCCAATATTCCTGTAATTATGATCACCGCCCATGGGACTATTGACACTGCCATTGAAGCGATGAAAATTGGTGCCACGGATTATATTACTAAACCCTTTAAGCTGGAAGAGATAAAGGTGCAAATTAAGCAAGCCTTACATCTGTCGGATTTGGAAGACCAAGTTAATTTTTTACGTCAGGAATTAGGCGAGCGATATGGTAAAATTGTTGGTCAGAGCGAGGCGATGAAAGAGGTTACCCTCTTGATTCAACAGGTTGCGAAAACGGGTACAACGGTTCTGATAACAGGGGAAAGTGGAACGGGAAAAGAAGTAGCCGCTCTGGAAATACATAAAGCCAGCAACCGGGCTGATAAGCCCTTTGTAGCAGTAAACTGCGCGGCACTTCCGGAGCAATTGTTAGAAAGCGAGCTATTTGGGCATGAAAAAGGCGCCTTTACCGGGGCAACCAGTAAAAAGAAGGGTCGTTTTGAACTTGCAGATAAAGGGACAATTCTCCTTGATGAGAGCGGAGAAATGCCACTCAGCATGCAGGTTAAGCTACTGCGGGTGCTACAGGAAAGGTGTTTTGAGAGAGTGGGGGGAACTGAAACGATCCATGTCGATGTACGGGTCATTGCCACCACTAATATAGATCTTATTAAGGCCATTTCGAACGGTAGCTTCAGAGAAGACCTTTATTATCGGTTAAATGTCATGCATATCAGTATGCCACCACTTAGATTACGTAAGGAGGATATTCCTCTTTTAGTGAATCATTTTCTTGATAAATTTGACCCTTCCCACAACAAAAAAATTTCCTCGGAAGCGATGAAAACTCTAACCCGCTACAACTGGCCAGGTAACATTAGAGAGCTGCAGAACGTGATTGAAAGAGCGCTAATCGTTTGTCAGAGCGCCGAAATTCAGCCTACGCATTTTCCTAAGGAATTGCTAAATAGTATAGAAGAAACGACAACGTCTGCACTAAACCTTTCAGAGAGTGGTTTTTCTTTGCAAGAATTGGAGAAACACCTTATCATCAAAGCCTTGGAAAATAATAATAATAACCAGACAAAGGCGGCTAAATATCTGGGAATTACTCGTCCAACGTTACTTTATCGCTTGCAAAAGTATGGTGTTAAGCTATAAAAAATGTCTAAATAATGCCAATGACACACTAAAGTAAAAGCATGATCGTGGCAACAATATTTTTTATTCCAGCCTTATTGAGTGCCATATAATGAATTGAATTTAAAAGTGTAGTATATAATACAAAGTATTGAAGGTAAGATACAGTAAGATACATTTATAAAAAATCTCCAATACTTTATTAAAATAGAGTATGAAGATGATAAATTGCTTTAATCAGGTTATCTGACATAAAAAGAAGTGTAGCTAATGCTACACTTCTTTTGAATTTAAATTGCTAAAAGGACGAAATTAGCGGGCCTTAGAGTTGGCACACTTTTTGCTATATATGAAGGTATAACACTTGGTAGGAAGATACAGAACTTTAGTTTTTTGCACATTAAAACGTGGAATGTAAGCACATTAAACACTAAAGGGGGGGATTCTATTGTCCAGCTTAGCACTCAATAAATATTCGACGTTAGCTAATATAATGGAAAAAGAATCAGGAGATAGATCGTATCCAATTTGGCTTTTAGTTAATCCTAATAATCTCGACGTTTGTCACGATCTTTGGGCTCCAATATTAGATGAGATTCAGGACAAGATTTATCGTAAATTCCATACAAGAATTGATCCTGAAAATATCTTCATTAAAAATACTGTTAGTGATATTGGTATAGTTCCTAAAACCTCCAATAGTTTGGCAGCAGAAGTAGCTAAAGAAATTGTGATGTTAAGGGAAAGCGTTCTTGAACATCAGCCCAAAATTCTAATTACTTTCGGCGCCCTTACCTATGAATTTGTAAAACGTGTCTTGGAGACAAGATCTGAAGAAGGGCCTAAGTATTGGAGTACTACGAACTTAGGAGATGAATTTGAACGATCAATGGCGGACTTTGATATAAACCAAACGAATAGGATTCCGATTCCCTTACTGCGCCGCGTAATGAAGAAGGGCAAGTCCGTTGAAGATCGCAATTATTCTAGTTGGGAAGAAAGCGAAAAATACCTGCGTTATGTAGGCGCTAAGATTGCTGATCGGATCATTGAAAACAAGGAAAGTCTTAAAATATGAAGTGTATAATACTAATATTTTTCAATGTTGGTGAGGAGTGATATTAAGTGAAGTTTAAAGTCAATTGCGAAAGATGTGGGGCGCTCCTTAGCAAAGGAAAAGTTCACAATTACAGTGATGAAAATCTTTGCGAGGATTGCTATATCCTTCGGTACATGTTTAGTCGAAAAGCTGCTGGTGCTTATTCGCCAAATGTAATGCAGTTACATCGCGGGAATTCGTCGGCTGTAGTGCTCCAATTATCAGCTAAAAGGTAAGTCGCTAAAGGAGAGCTCAATCGCTCTCCTTTTCTAGGTCAAATCGAACGTATTTAACTTGTTTGCCCTTGCTCGTGGTCTTCTTGCTCTTGTTGTAGTTGAACCTGTATTTCTTGAACTGGCACTAACCCTTGTGTTTCATGTAGAGCAGCCTGTTTTTTTAACTCAGTAAAAGTCTGTTCAAGCTGGGAATATTTATCTTTAAGCTGTCCTAATTCACCGACTAAAACTTCTCTTTTATTATACAAATAGAACCCCTCCTTAAATATTTAACTCTGAACAGTATTTCCTGAATTGCAGGAAATATGTTGAGGATTTTATAATAGACTGGCATACTGACTTGTTATTTTATTGAGTGTGCCTAAATGTTTTTGCATAAAATATAGGATCTTGGGTATGATATTTTTCGTAAAGTCACTTGTTCTTTTAATTTGGTCTTCACTGGAAACAGTGGGGGCTTTTTTAATGCTATAAAGTTTAACGTATTCTTTACCTAATGTTCATAGAAGGGTAACAAAGATGGTTTATACTAAAGACAACAACACACGCAGTCTAACTACCCCTCCTTGTGAGGGGGCTTTTTTTACGGATTCCTAAGTGCAAGAATTTCAGCTTTCTCTCTTCTAAAGTTTAACAAATTCTTCATACAAAGTTCATAGAACGGTAACAAATATAAGTTATGATCAATACAATAGATAGATAGAAAACTATCCGCTAGTTTAGCGGTTTACATAGAGCTTTCTTTTTTCATTTTTTATCCTCCTTCATTTATTCCCCTCCTAGCGAGGGGACTTTTTTGTACTATCAGAAAGTATAAACTTACGTTATATACTTTCTAATGCATTTATTATTTTTTGGCAGTTCTGAGACACCTTCATTCATTAATCGCAGTATGACGCAAAATAGACTGGCATACTGACTTGTTATTTTTTTGAATGTGCCTTAATGAAAAGAGGAGGGTACACAAAGTAAATAATAAAATTCAGAAAATTTAAGCAAAAGGCTTTACATATAGGATTAAAATGGATATAATTACATGCATAAAGGCCATGGAAGTCCTGACTTGACGGTAGTCTAGTCATCTTTCTATGTCCTTTTTTGTTTTGGCACGGTCTTGTCACTGCGATAGTATTTTTGTACTAGACAGACTGTCATGAGCTGTGTTAATATCTAAGTAATTAAATATCAACGGATAAGTGATTCTTTTCCGAGGGAAAGAATTGAAAAGGGAAGTCAGTTAAGCTGACGCGGTACCCGCCACTGTAAAAGGGAGTCTACTTACAAAATGTCACTGGGGATCTATTCCCGGGAAGACGTGAGTAGATGAAGATCTTTAGCCAGGAGACCTGCTTATTCCGAAGTCAAAACTACCTACGGGAATGTTAGGGGGTGTATTAGTGGTGTTTTTGGGACTACTATTGTGGTCTGATACCAGTTAAACCTTTTACCCATATATGTGGTAAAGGGTTTTTATTTTTTGAAACGGCATTTTCTATAGTTTGTGTCTTTTGTCAGATAGTACTTAATAACTGGAGGTTTTAAGATTGCATATTGAAGATGGTATCTTGTCGCCCTTGGCATGGAGCTCATGGTACGCAGCGGCAACGGTATTTGTCATTCCCGGTGTGATGGAAATCAAACGAAAGGTCCAAGAAAACCTAGCTTACAAACCTTTCCTGGCTATGGTTGGAGTAGGTGTCTTTGTTATTTCGTGTATGCACTTACCTGTACCAGTGACAGGTTCCTGTTCTCATCCCTGTGGTACGCCGTTAGCGGCAATTATAGTCGGCCCTTTCGCTACAGTAGTAATTTCTGCTATCGTTCTTTTTTTTCAGGCAATATTTTTGGGTCACGGCGGAGTTACAACGATTGGGGCCAATACCTTTTCAATGGGGATTGTCGGGGGTATTTCCGGTTACCTAAGCTGGAAACTACTGCGTGCGCTGGGGAGTCCCATATGGTTGGCAGCTGGAGTTGCTGGTTTTGTGGGAGATATCTTGACCTATTTAGCTGCCGCTTTTGAGCTTGCCTTGGACTTACATGGTAATGTTCCCCTACTCAAACAATGGATGATTTTCTTTATGGGTTATGGACCGACCCAATTACCTTTGGCGGTAGCTGAGGCTGTTTTTACGGCGGCTGTGCTTCAAGCTATGGTCAGCCGTCGCCCTGATTTATTGCCTTGGATTAAAGTTCGCCAAAAATCCAGCCAGGAGGTAAAATCAAATGGTGGCAACCGTTAAAGGTAAGAATTCCACAAAACAAGTTAAATTCTTCGATTCCTATACTAGAGTCCTGTTAGCCGTGATGTTCGTTCTGCTGCTTGCTATCTTTGGAGCTGGTAAATACATGGCCAGTCACAAGATGGAAGGCGGTGGTACCGATGACTTAGTCAACAATCTCGCGACAGCGGTCACGCAAGGAGAACACCATCCTTTTGCAGAGTTACCTGGAGATGCTCAACTTGGTGCCTTTTCGGTTGCTAATTTTTTTGCTGGTTTAATTGTAGGCCATCACTGGGAAAAAATCTTTGGGAACCCAGTTGAAGAGAAAGTGGATGCGTAAAGGTGGAATAATCAATGGAGATCTCAGCTTTAGACAAAATGGCCAGAGCTGATAGTCCGTTGCACCTATGTAAAGTGCCGAGAATAATCGTTGATCTTGCGGCTATGATGTATAGTGTCAACAGCTACCCCACGATTAGGTGTGTTTTCGCAGAGTATAAGCCATGAAGCTGATTCAGTTGGATTAGCTTCATGGCTTTTTTAGCAGGATTCAGTTGGATTTTTCATACTATCAGAAAGTATAAACTTACGTTATATACTTTATATTATTGAGTTAAGTACTATAAATGATATAGACCTCCACGGTATTCAATTTTGCAAGATGAATAGAAAAAGAGATCATAAGCTTTGCTAAAATGTGGCCTTTGCTGTTACAGTTATACTTTTGCTTATGCTGTCGAATTTTTCCGGGAATATTAATTTACCTCTAGGAGTGATCGGACACGAAGGTAGTACAATTATCGTCATCATCAGCGGTCTACGTTTACTGCGGTAAGAGTGCTCTCCGCTTATTGTCTGTCCTATAGAAATATTTTTTATTGACGGCCTAAGAAATTAATGCTAATATAAGGCTACAATATTGATAATGATTATCAATACCAATACCGATCATAAAGTGAGGAGGAAGAGAAATGCCCTTAACAATGTTATCCCCGGGTAAAGAGGCTATTGTTAATGCCTGTAAGGCTAAGGAAACAACCAAAAAATTCTTGGCAGGGCTTGGTATTATTCCAGGTGTAACGATAACGGTCATTTCGAAATTTAGTGGAAACCTTATTGTATCCATAAAGGGATCAAGATTGGCATTGAATAGAGGAGTGGCCCAGCAAGTGCTGGTACAGGTGTGATAAGAAAGGGGCTAAGTAGTTTGGCGAGGAGTTTAAAGGATTTAAAGCCGGGAGAAAAAGCGATAATCACCAAGATTGAGGGAGAAAAAGGTGCGATAAAGAAGAGACTAATGGATATGGGGGTAACCCGTGGTGCAGAAGTATTGATTAGGAAAGTAGCACCGTTGGGAGATCCTATTGAAGTGAACATTCGCGGTTATGAATTGACGATTAGAAAATCTGAAGCGGAATTGATTATTGTAGAATAAATGTGTTCCTGAAAGACAGGGACATTTTTCTTAGACAACAGATGAGAATGGTTATCGATATCACAGAGAGGAGAGTTGGACATGTCTTTGAAGTTTGCACTGGTGGGGAATCCAAACTGCGGAAAAACCACACTATTTAATGAAATCACCGGCAGTACGCAGTATGTTGGAAACTGGCCGGGAGTAACCATCGAGAAGAGGGAAGGGAAAGCAAAAAAAATAGAGGGAGATATAAGAATCATTGATTTGCCGGGAATTTATTCCTTATCCCCTTATTCGATGGAAGAAATCATTGCCAGAGATTATATCGTCAACGAAAAGCCGGATGTCGTTATTAATATTGTTGATGCAACGAACATTGAGAGAAACTTGTATCTGACGACACAATTGCTCGAATTGGGTGTCAACGTTGTTGTTGCGCTGAACATGATGGATGCTGCGGATGCCAAAGGGGACAAAATTGACATAGGAATCCTTGAATCTCATCTCAAGGTCCCAGTAATACCTATTACGGCAAGTAAAGGCCGTGGTGTTAAGGAACTTCTACAGAGAGCCTTAAACGCTGCGCAAACAGCGGTTTCAGCAGGGGTAGAACCATTGTTTAATGAAATGCATGATGAAAGTATCATAAGTTGTATTCAGGAAATCGAGAAAAACATAATTCCTCAGCTGCAGAGCAAGACCAAGACCAAGACCAAGACCAAGAATTCTCGTTGGACAGCGTTAAAACTTTTAGAAGGAGATGAAAATATTCAGGAAACCTTGAAAGTTCCTGAAGCTTTGCTGGTTAAGATCAAACTGTATCAGGAAAAACTTGAAAAAAAATATGACATGGACATAGAAACGATTATCGCGGACAGCAGGTATCAGTTTACGACCTCGCTAACGCGCAAAGCGGTAAAGAAGAAAGAGCGGAGCTCTCATTTAACGCTTTCGGATAAAATAGACAAAGTGGTGACAAATCGGATTCTGGCTATTCCTCTGTTTTTAGCGATGATGTTTGGTATATTTTCCATAACATTTCGTACGATTGGCCCCTTCACCATCGACTTTGTCGATGGATTGGTTAACGATACGATTGCAACTCATGTAGCAACGTGGCTTGCGGGAGCAGGAGCGGCAGGATGGTTGAAGGATCTGATTTCAGGAGGAATTATTGGCGGAGTGGGGAGCGTGCTGGTCTTTGTCCCCCAAATCATGATCTTATTTTTTTTCCTTTCCATACTTGAAGATACTGGCTATATGGCGAGAGCGGCTTTTGTCATGGATCGACTGCTGAGAAAGTTAGGTTTGAGTGGGAAATCATTTATTCCTATGTTAATTGGTTTTGGGTGCAGTGTTCCGGCGGTCATGAGTACGAGAACCCTGGAAAATGAGAAGGACCGGCGCTTGACTATTATGCTCATTCCGTTTATGTCCTGTGGGGCAAGGTTACCCATCTATGCCTTGTACACGGCAGCCTTTTTTTCAAGCAATCAAACGTTGGTTGTCTTCTCTCTTTATCTGCTGGGTATTGTGGTTGCCATTCTATCGGGATTCTTTCTCAAAAAAACCATTTTAAAAGGGGACGTGGCCCCATTCGTTATGGAATTACCTCCCTACAGAATTCCTACATTTAAAGGTTTAATGATTCACATGTGGGACAAGGGAAAAGGGTTTGTCAAAAAAGCAGGGACGATCATCTTTGCTGCAGCAGTAGTGATTTGGTTTTTGCAATACTTTAATTTTTCCTTCCAAGCGGTGGCGGATCCGGGAGATAGCATACTTGGTGGGATCGGTAAAGGCCTGGCCCCTGTTTTTGCTCCTTTGGGCTTTGGGGACTGGAGATCTGCAGTTGCGCTGCTCACGGGTTTTGTGGCAAAAGAAGCGGTTGTTTCCACGATGGGTATCTTACATGGAGTCGCAGAAGCAACAGACGGCTCAACGGGTCTGATCACAGCCCTGCAGGCATCGTTTACCCCCTTAACAGCTTATGCCTTTATGGCGTTTTCCCTACTTTACTTGCCGTGCATGGCCGCCTTTGCAACCATCAAAAGGGAGATGAATTCATGGAAGTGGACCTTGATCACAGTAGGATATTCAACAGGGGTAGCTTGGTTAGTGGCCTTCCTTATCTTTCAAGTAGGAAAATTAATGGGGTTTAAATGATTGCAGGATTGAAGTTTAATAGGTGGGGTTCAGCGGTCCCATAGGGAACTGTGGATGAAAAACTAACGAAAAAAGGTGATGAAATGATCAATTGGATTCTAGGCGGTATCATTGTTGGTGTGACTGTTTTTATTGTCGTTCGGACAATAGTTCGTATGCGAAAAGGTAAAAGCACTTGCTGTGGAGGCTGCACCCACAGCAAGTGTGATTGTTCTAAATAACATTTAGGTCGTGTGAAGAGTAGCTAACAATTCCGGCGGAAAGGAAGGTGAGGCTTGATGAGTATCGTGCTTGTTGGAGGTCATGATCGGATGCACAGCGAATATACAGAGATATGCTCCAAGCGTGGACATCACGTTAAGGTCTATACCCAGATGCCGACAAGGTTTGAAAAGGTGATCGGCACGCCCGATGGAATTGTATTATTTACATCGACAGTTTCCCATCAAATGATTCATACAGCTGTAAAAGAAGCGAAAAAAAAGAAGATACCGGTCTTCAGATGCCATACCAGCAGCGGAGCTTCATTGGAGGGAATGTTGCGGGAACTTGAAGTTAAACTTGCTGTGCTGTAAGAGCCGGCGGCAAAAGCTTTCGGATTGGAATAACCTAACTTAAGTTTTTGAAGCAGTCAAGGCAAACTTTTTTCCCATTATTGATTCGGATCTTATGTTCAGGAGCACCTTCCCCGCATAGTTCACAAACTACAGTGGCATATATTCTCGCTTTTTTGGGCAATTCAAACGTCGGCTTTGAAAAACTAAATAGTTCATCGATCGGTGAGTTCAAGAGGTATTCTTGACGCTGCTGGCGGTCCATTGCTTGCTTTAATGGCTTTAGTATCATTCTCAGACTTTCTCCATTAGATCTATTATAAAAGCTGAAGGCCATTTTGCCAGTGTCGTTGTAGACCAGATTACCTTTACCAAAGGTACAACCTGTGATTTGCTGAACGGCATCGACTCCACACGCATCGTTTTCGGTTACACACACGATTTCCTCATCAGAAGAAAACTTAATGTTCATCTTTTTCTTCGCCGCCTCACAGGCTTTAAAGCCGACCGCAAGCCCTGGGCACTCATGCCCGTGAAATTCGACTGCTTTTTCCCAAGTTGTTTTTTCTTGACACATATAATTAATCCCCTTTCTGATATGACCCAACAATAACACAACACATTTAGAAGAATCAAGAGATCTCCCAAGGCAAGAGCTTCTAGGTTATGGAATGCAGATTTCTCCGCTTGAGAATATCACATCAGCATGCTATGATGAATATGCAATATTGGATAAATTTGGTGACTGTATGATCTCGTATCTTGCAGTCATCTGCCAGATACGAAGAGTTTAAGGCATATGAAAGAAAATAACAAGTCAAAGATGCCATGGATATTTTGTGTCAGACAAGGAGGTATGTTTACCTCATAGCGGGGCTATTAGTTAAACATGCCGACGCAGTATGACGCGAAATAGATTGGCATACTGACTGGTTATTTTCTTGAATGTGCCTAATGCCTATCCGGCAATTAAATGGCAGGATTCGGCTTATTACACAGCAAGAAATGGCTCGTATTTTTAGCAAGAAAGAAAAATGGAAGTAAAATCAAGTTGGAGGTGTGTTTTAATGGTGAAAGAGTACTGGTTAAAAATGAACGACCAGCTAGTTGCGGAAATTCATCATGATGAGGACACAAATTTACTCAGCATGGAAATAATAAATCCAGATATATTCTTTGGGCGACTGGATAAATTATATTTCAATGATGCTATGGTTCGTAGGTGGATAGAATCCAGGCTTACTCCGGAGTATCAAGGGGAATACGATAAGTTTCTATATAAATTAGGATTAACTGGTAAGGAACCCGATGTTCGATGGCAAGTTTTCTTAAGAACTAGAGCTGCTAATGTAAAAGATAAAATGTGGTTAGCCTTCAGAAAAGACGAAACTTATGAAGAAGGGAGCCCTTGGTATAAGCTTTTAAATCCTGATCTATTTCCTGGTGCGGTGAAGGAGATAACACGTCATGTTACTTAACACACTTTCACAATTAAACCTGGAAGGTGCCAACATAAAAGAATTATTAAGATATAACGGTGAATTAGTGGTCGTTAAGAAGCCGCTTCAGGATAATTGTTATGATAATATTAGCGAAGTATTAGCCTATGAAATTGCGGATCTCATAGGAGTACCATGTGCTAGGGCCGGTCTTCTAGACGACGAAAGAGCTTACTCAGTTATTGATGAACGGGTTAAAGATAATCTAGTACATGCGTGTGATCTGCTTAAACTTGATGAAGGGTCAGTCTATGATATCTATGATAAATTAGAAAGAATTAATGTCAATGAAAAAATTAAGTTTAGATTTTTACAAATGCTTCTTTTCGATGTTCTGATCAGACAGGTTGATCGAAACATGACAAACTTTAGTTTTATCATTATAGATAAATGTCTTGATATGTACGGATTGTACGATAACGGCTTATCATTGTTTTCTACGACTAAGTTTAAATCAGCACTGAATTTTTTGATGAGAACGAGGATTATTCAGATGACGTTTTAGACTTCTGTGTAAAAAAATCAAATGAATTACACTTTAATATCGAGAATTTATTGCCCAAACAAGTTAGTTTCGCAGATCTGAGCAGTATTATATATCCATTTGAGAGTATGATCAATAATTCTGTAGATGACATATGTCATTGGGTTGTATCACAACAAGATAATATAATCGCAAAATTTAGGCAGGATGACACTAAATTGTAGCTTCACCATGAAGAAGATGGCAGGCAATCAGAAAGAGTCACATTTTAATGATTTTTCAGGAAAAATAAGCCCAGTAGGGAGATAGAATAGCCTTTGGTAACAAAAGGGTAGCAAGCGCTACCCTTTTGTTAGTTGGTTATTTATTCTTCAAAGCCTCAATCTCTTCTTCAAGTTCCTGAGCACCTTCCGTGTAGAATTTCTCTTCAGTTTAGTGTGCTTTTTAGAAGATTACACCTAAGGCAATAAGAATTAGAATAGCAACAGCAATGACCCCTACACCAACGCCACGACCGACGCCGCCATAGCCATAAGCAGGCGCAGGAGCTACTGGAGGAGGGCAACATACAGGAGGATGACAGCATGCTCCGCCCATTCCACCGTGAACCATCATTCCGCCCTGATTCATTCCATACATAAGAAGTTCCACCTTTCTAAATTTAGAATACGATTCCCATAGCGATCAGAAGAAGAATTATTACTACAACTACAGCTATTCCTGCGCCAAAGCCATGCCCTGTTCCACAACCGCAAGCAGCTCCATCTACACCACCAAATGCCATTTGCATTTCCTCCTTTGTTTAAAGATAGCACATAATATGCATACCTTGGAGTATGTGGAACAAAATGGTAATAATAACTGCATAAAAAGAGAGATATCAAAAAACAGGACTTACCTTCTCGTCATTGAGTAGATCAGTCCTGTTTTGTACCATAATATCAAGGAAGATAAGGCTTTGACTCTATTATACCCTCTCTTTCCTCGATGGAGGATGTCATGATGTATTTTACCAACTAAAAATCCTTGACCAGAAGCCTCTTTGCGTACATTAGTTTTTGCTTCGTCTAGTCTATTACCTCGGTGGGTCGTGATCGCGACAAACATATAATTTCATCCCTAAATAAATTATTGCCACTATTTATTATTTCTAAACATGTTTTACACTGAAAAACAGCAAGATAACTTAATATTTTACACGTCTGCAGCTCAAATTATATTATAATTAAGAGAGTTGAGATCAAGCTATTAAAGGAGTGAGCAGACATTGGTTAAATGGATAACAGTTTTGGTAGTGGAGCCTGGAAAAGCACCGGATGTCCGTGAACTACCCAATAACCTCAAGGCTTTTGAATTAACAATACGCGGCTATGTTGAAACGGTGGAAACCATCCGCACGGGGTGTTTAATTGTCTACGATGGAAACTATCCACTTTCAAGGAAGCCTATCAATAGGGCAGATATTGAAGGAACATTTATTATTATCCGAGTGGACCATACGGAGCCTGTATCACTTAGTGAGGTGGATATTGCTATTCTCTCTGAGGTCTACAAATAGGAAGGGGAATGTGGGGAGTGGAAGCTGTCATTATAGAAAAAGCAACCTATTGGAATTTCTCTTCTGAAGAACTGTTGAAAGAATTTGAGACAGCATCTACTGGATTGACCCAGGTAGAAGCCAAAATAAGGATTAAAAGGTACGGGCCTAACTTACTTAAGCAAAGGAAAAGCCATAGCAATCTGTCTTTGTTTTTTGCTCAGTTCAAAAGTCCCGTTATTCTAATTCTGATCTTCGCGGCAGTCCTTTCTGCTTTCCTACGAGATCCAGCCGATACCATCATTATTTTGGCAATTGTGCTGGGAAGCGGGCTGTTGGGATTTTGGCAAGAGGTTGGAGCGGCCGGGGCTGTGGAAAAACTTCTATCCATTGTAGAAATCAAGGCCGTCATCTTGAGAGATGGAGAGGTTGTAGAGATTCCTCTTGAAGAGGTCGTTCCCGGTGATATCGCCGTGCTTACTGCAGGAGGAGGAATCCCCGGAGACTGTCTGTTGATTGAAGCGGACGGATTGTTTGTGGATGAAGCAGCGTTGACTGGAGAGACATACCCTGTAGAAAAGTCTGTAGGGGTCTTAGCCTCCGATACCGCTCTGGCCCTTAGAACTAATGTCTTGTATTTAGGGACCCATGTTGTCAGTGGAACAGGCAAGACAGTGGTTGTTAAGACCGGACTCGCCACAGAATTCGGAGCAATTTCTCAAAGATTGAGACTTAGAGTTCCAGAAACCGAGTTCGAACACGGCATCCGACAGTTTGGATATTTATTGATGGAAGTGACTTTACTCTTGGTCATTGCGATCTTTGCCACTGTTGCCTAAGCAGATTTTACTGACCAACCTTATGACAGACCTGCCGGAAATGACAATCTCTACAGACAGTGTAGACCTTGAAATGATCGATCAACCTCGGCGCTGGAACATCAAGTTTATCCGAAAATTTATGTTAACGTTCGGCCTTCTTAGCTCGGTGTTCGATTACTTGACGTTTGGGGTCCTTCTATTCTTCTTGCAAGCAACTCCCGCTCAGTTCAGAACTGGATGGTTTATTGAATCGGTCCTTTCTGCCTCAACGATTGTGCTGATCATTCGAACCCGTAAGCCCTTTTACCAAAGCAAACCTGGGAAGGCTCTCACCTGGACGACTCTCGCAGTAGCTGTAGCAATTTTGATTTTCCCGTACAGTTTTCTAGGTCCACTTTTCGGGTTAGTTCCATTACCGGTAATATTTTTTCCAGTCTTGGGAATGATCCTTGTGTTATATATTACGTCTGCTGAAGTGGCAAAGAAGCTCTTCTACAAAGGAGTTAGGTCTAATTGAAATTAAAGAATAGAATGGCCTAAGTAAAAGACCATTTTCGTATCAATAGCAGGATGTTTAGAAAATTTGTCGAATTCTTTGATAAGAGAGAATTTAGGGCATAGCAAACCTCCTAACCGTATGACGACGAATATGACTAAAATTCAAGGGGGATTATCGATGCGTCGTGCTAATGTGCAAAATCTCAAAACAGGAGATGTTATCGACCGCACTATATATACAGATCAAGGTCTCATTCTTTTGGGTCGAGGAATTACTCTCAATGATTCATACATCTCCAAATTAAAACAAATGGGCATTACTATTGTATATTTAGATGATGATCAAACAAGAGATGTTGTAATAAATGATATTATTACTGAAAATCATCGTCGTGATACAACAATGCTGATTAAACATGTTTCTAATGAAATGCACGTTAAGAACGACTTCGATGTGGTGGGAATTAAAACAGCTGTCTACAATATTGTGGAAGATATCCTGGGAGCGAAAGAGATTATGCTGAATTTAGCAGACATGCGTAGTGCTGATAATCAAATTTATTCGCATGCTGTTAGTGTTTGTGCTTTGTCAACTGTCCTGGGCAAAGCCCTTGACTTAAAAAGAGGCCACCTTGAGGCGATGGCGGTAGGGGCCTTGCTCCATGAAATTGGGACGACTAAATTACCAAAGTATTTAATGAATAAACGTACACCTTTCACTGCAGAAGAATCCTTGATTTATCAAACTCACGCTCAAATCGGTTATGATATTTTGCGAGGGAAAAAAAATCTAAGTATTTTGAGTGCTCATGTTGTTTTACAGCATCATGAATGGTTAAACGGCTGCGGTTATCCAAGGCAATTATCTGGTAATCAGATTCATCTACTTGCCCAGATCGTAGGAATTGTAGATTTCTATGATAATCTTATTAATGATGGTCCTGGGCATGAAAGAGTTTTACACAATGAAGCCTGTGAATTATTAATGGCTTGCGCCGGAGATCTCTTTCAAAAGGATCTAATTGTTACTTTTTTGAGACATGTTGCGGTCTATCCGATTGGCAGCACTGTAAAATTAAGTACCGGCGAACTAGGTGTGGTTGTTAGACAAAACAATAGTCTTCCTCTGCGCCCGGTGGTAAGGGTTTATCATAATGGTGATGACGAAGCCGATATTAAGGTTAGAGAATATGATTTAGTCAAAGATTTAAGTATTTTAGTCGTAGATATGTTCGAATGATGGATTATAAGAGCATACAGCGTTATCAGCAGGGCAGGAGGGAAAACCCAAGCCAGAGCGGTTCCTTCAGTGATGGGGGAATCGCTCTCTTGGGTTTTTACATGGAAGTTAAATTTAATTCATGGCATTTAGCAACTAATTTCAAGAGCTAATCGTTAACGATGGCGAAGATACAAGGATATCTATAGTAAGCATAACATAACTGAATTTGTTATAGTCTGAATTATGAAAGCTCATCAAACGGTTCCCAAATGATTGTTAATAAAGGAGTTGCGCTTGGTATGAAGATAGCGAGGGCGTTTGACAACTGGTACAGGTACTTACAACGTTTTTGGCCTCACCTTGCCAAAACAAAGCCAGTCATTCGCGCGACCTTTACTAGCTCCTTCATTCAATATTGGTATTGCCAGAACTGGGACTTAAAGCGCTGGCTCCAAGAATATCGGATGCTACAAAAAATAGGAATTGATGAAATCATTATTCAGAGCATCGCAGACACAAAAACAAAGTATACAGTGTATCCGACTAAGATGGAAGGTTATATAAGCAATAGCATCGACATGGTGGGGACTGCCTTTGAAGCGGCCCAAATAGTTGGTATGAATGTCCGAATCGGATTAGGATTTAACAATGATTGGTGGGTAAACAACGCTTACGTCCCGGAATGGCTTAATTCTGAAGCAAGAGTTAATAAAAACATAGTTTCAGAGATAGTGTCTATGTACGGAAGTTATGAGTCGCTTGTGGGTTGGTATATCCCCTATGAGTTCCATCAGTCCACGGCTTTAGGTCATGTGCAGCAAGCCAATTTTAATAGGTTCTTGCGGGAAATTGCTGGCACGATCAAGTTGAACAGCGACAAGACTATTATGATTGCCCCTTTTTATAACTCGCGCCTTTCTCGGAATGCACCTTTCGCCTCCTGGTCCTGGTCAACCACCGTATACCACAGTTTAAGCGACACGGGGATAGACATTGTAGCATTGCAAGATAGCATCGGGGCGGGTTTTAATACATTGGATCGTTTAGATAAAATTTATTGTAAGACCAAAAAGGTCACCGACGCGATGGGCATTACTTTGTATGCTATTACAGAGACTTTTGATGTCACTCTCGCCGAAAGTAAGCCAGCATCTTGCAACAGAATCAAACAGCAAATGGCAATAGAAGCTCCCTATGTGCAATGCTTTGTAGCCTTTAGTATCGATCACTATCAAAATGGGAACGAGCCATCTCTGTCGACAGGTTACGAGGACTACGAACGCTATTTTCTTGATCAGGATGAGAGGAAGTCTTCCGGAAGAAATACCAAAGGGTGATACCTAATCGAAATAGTCTAGCGGATGTTGCTAAAAAATTATCTATGAGTTAGGACATGGAGGTGAGATATGTTAAATCCAGGTCAAATATTAGATATAAAATACGAAGTAATAAAGGTTTTAGGACAAGGCGGTATGGGAACAGTGTACCTCTGCAAGAATAGCAGGTTAGGAAATTTTTGGGCAGTCAAGGAAGTAAATAGCAAGTGGAAAAACCAAATAGATTTTCTTGCTGAGCCTAATATGTTAAAGAATTTAAGCCACATTGGTATTGTACGAATTGTTGATATCTTTTATGAAGACGATAATTTATACATTGTGGAGGATTACATTGAAGGAAAGACCTTGAAGGACCAGGTAAACGCTATAGGTCCGCTGTCTTCAGAATTGGTGGAGGACATATCACTGCAGCTGTGCAGCATATTAGATTACCTTCACAGCTTCAATCCACCCATTGTATATAGGGATTTAAAGCCTTCTAATATAATGATAAAGCCTAATAATAAGGTAGTGCTTATCGACTTCGGTATAGCACGCATCTATAAGGAAAGCCAAGTTGGCGATACTACCATTTTAGGTTCAAAGGGATACATAGCACCAGAACAGCTTGTGAATATTCAATCTAATATTCAGACGGATATTTATTCTCTTGGTGCCACTATGTTCTTTATGCTTACCGGAAAATCTATAAGCCTTCCCACTGAGCTTATAGATGAGAAAAATTACCCTGAGCATTTAACTAAAAGTTTAGTTAAAGTTATTCAAAAGGCTTCAGCTATAGAGCCTGAAAGTCGCTATAGTGATGTAAAACTGATGCTGTCTGATCTTAATGCTATTATAGCTGATGGAGAAAAAACGGTGTTTAGGAATTCTTATGAATCTGCTGCTGAGGCTACCATAGAAAGAGGTTTTGTAGCGGCTAAAATGCCGATTATAGCTGATGGAGAATGCGAAAATACAATATTGATGAATTCCCGTGAATCGGTTGGTAAGGTTACCCCAAAAAGAGTCTTTGTAGCGGCTAAAACCCCTACGAAAAGAACCAAATTAATTATAATAGCAGTGCTTGCTTGTATAATAGCTTTGATTTTCTTTTTCTTTCTCATGAGTAAGGCTACTCCTAAAACAGCTGAGGTAACTGAGCCGAAGGTACAACCTACGAAGGAAGTTGTGGAAAAGGATACTAGTGTGAATGGGGTTTTAGACATCCGAAATCCTGTTATATTAAATTCAGGCCCAGCCCCAGGTCCTGGAAAAGGTAAGGGTAAAGATAAAAATAAAGATGTAAAATCATTTGTTTTAAATCCTGCTGCATCAATTTCTAATTCAAAACTATCTATTTCATTAACTGACATTGAGGTTATTGATAATGAGGTTATAGTTACTTTAAGTATTCAAAATACAGCTAATGCTGCTTTAAAATTAGACCTAAGTCAAACCTATTTAGTAAATGGTGAAAATCAATCTGCAAAAGGCTATAATCCAAATTCAAGTAGTCTGCTTTCAATTTCTCAAAGTTCAAGCAAACAAGAATTAAAGCTATACTTTAATGACTTTCATTTTGAAGGAAGTCCTTATATATTGAAAACAGTCTTAAACTCTACTGCGAATAAAAATATATCTTTATATGTAAATATAAATAATCCTAACTAGAGACGATGGAACTGGATTGGGTCTATGAAGGCAAGGATCCAGAAGATCTGCTTCAGAGGCAACTTTGGACATTGAGGGATGTGACTATGGATCACATCCCTCGTATTATTGCCTCAACTAAATGAGCGCAGATAACGGCACAAATGACTATTTTATGAGATATATCAATATCATATAAATGACTAACAAGCATAAGATTAGATGTTCATGCTATGCATATGGGCACGGTTATTCGCAACGGATCCTCTGACACCAAGAGCTGTGTTAGCGAATGGTGAACATGGCACACCTTTGATGGGGGTGAGAATTATTTTAGAGAATTCAAGACGCATCCTAGCCTCAATTAATTCCTTCACATATGATTTCAGGGATAGACAAACCTTCGTCTCTATTTTGAAAGAGTTAACGTACATGAAAAAGGTTCACTTTATCTGTATAGGAACTGACCGAGCAACAGGTGATTGTTTGGGACCCTTAGTTGGAACGAATTTGAAGCGGTTGGGTTATTCAGTTTTGGGGACGATCGATGAACCGCTGCATGCACTAAACCTAATTCAAGAACTCCAAAAGGTATCGATCATTCATGATCAAGACCTAGTCCTTGCGATTGATGCCTGTTTAGGGCGACTTGAGGATATCGGGACAATCACATTAGCAAATTTTCCTTTAAGACCGGGTGCAGGAGTACATAAGGATTTACCCCCTGTAGGTAATATATCCATCATGGGAATTGTTAATATGGGAGGCTTTTTAGAGCTTCAGATTTTGCAATGCACCCGCCTTAATACGGTGATGAAACTTGCCGCAGATATTACGCATCTAATTTGGCAGGCGATACCTTCCTCTCGTAGGGATTCTCTGCACGGATGAAGGGTCAAGAGGATAGCCAACGATGAACTGGTATAACATTGAAAATGATTAATGCTGTATGCACGACAATGATGTGATATAATTATATGCTTGCGGACGTTACACTCGTATCTTACAAGGAGGGAAAATAGATTGAATCAATCAGCATTGGTCGTATTTAGTGGCGGACAAGATAGTACGACATGCCTGTTTTGGGCAATGAAAAACTTTGAACATGTAGAAGCAATTACGTTCAACTATAACCAAAGGCATAAGGCGGAGATTGATTGTGCGATTAATATTGCCGAGGAGTTCGATATACCTCATTCGGTTATAGATATGAGTCTGCTAAACCAATTGGCTCCTAATGCATTAACAAGAAATGATATTGAAATAAAAGCCGGTGAAAGCGGACAATTGCCCACCACATTCGTTGATGGTCGCAACTTACTATTTCTGTCCTTTGCTGCTGTTGTGGCGAAACAAAAAGGAATGAATCATATTGTTACCGGTGTTTGTGAAACAGACTTTAGCGGCTACCCGGATTGCCGCGATGTATTCATAAAATCCCTGAATGTTACTTTAGATTTAGCCATGGATTATACTTTTGTCATAGATACTCCGTTGATGTGGATCGATAAGGCCGCTACTTGGGAATTGGCGGATCAATTAGGCAGATTGGAGTACGTGCAAAATAATACATTAACATGTTATAACGGCATTATGGGTATGGGGTGTAAGGAATGTCCGGCTTGTAAGCTTCGCAATGCCGGGCTCAAAAAGTATTTAGAAAAGAAAGAGGCTACTCGATAGGCCACGATCATTATTCTTCACAGGGAAATAGTAACGCCTCCTCGCCAAATTAGGACGAGGAGGCAGTTTTTTTAACTGAATTTATAGATGTGTTTAATAAGATTAAGGCCTTGCGAGATAAGGCGTGGGCTGATTTTCCGCCCGAAATTTATGCATGTATTGACAAAGTTCCGGCGCAGTGTAGCATACAACGTTTCATCCCTTTGCCTTATAAAGGCCCAAAGCTCATCTGCTTTGTAGCTAAGCCCTTTGTCCTCTGCGATATAGATATGAGTAACGGTGATAGCTACCATCATTGAAAGATAGAAAAGCATGTAGCGTCTAAGCTTCTCACATTCAATGTCCTTGAAGAGATCATACGCCTCAATCATCAGGCGTGTCACTTTAAGCTGCTGGTCAATCTGTTTGATCATAACCTCTGTGTTGACGGATTGACCAGGCCGGCCAATTAAATAGTGATACGGAGAACAGTCTAGATAAACTAAGCTTTTCACATAGGGCAGAGGTAGATAAGCGACAAGGTTGTCCACATAAAATGTGTGTTCCGGTAGCTTGAGACCGCACTCTCGCAGCAATTCCGTCCGGTAAAACAGGGAGTGCATGAGCATCAGCTGGTCGAAACGAAAACCATGCATGCTGTCCCATGTAATAACCTTACCCTGCGGAAAAACATTACTGTAGCGCATGACTTTACGCTTACCGGTATAGGAATATTCGTAGACATAGTTCGTGATCAGCAGGTCTACGGCGCCAATGCTGCGCAGCAAGGAAAGCACTGACTTGTAGTCCGTAGTATCCAGCCAGTCGTCGCTATCGACAACCTTGAAATAAGTACCTGTGGCCACCTCCAGGCCGCGGTTGACGGCTGAGCCATGGCCACCGTTTTCTTTCTGCTCAAGACGGACAATTCCGGGAAAGCGACTGCAGTATTCGCGGGCGATCTCTGCAGTGCTGTCAGTGGAACCATCATCCACGACAATAACCTCTACCTCTTGTCCGCCCAGCACTACGGTGTCCAGGCAGTGGCGAAGATAATCCTGCGAATTATAGGACGGTACGACAATTGATAAAAGTTTGATAGTTTTCATCTCCAGATTATCTTCATTTTGTCCGTTTTAGCTTCATCGATTTTTTGTCCTTCGTGCACCACATTTTGCTGAGCGCTTCGCCGTATTGTCCGTGAAGGGATTTAATGTAGAGGTAACCGCCAAGGGGCAGGAGGGCAGCATATTGTATCAGGTGCAAAAGCAAGCTCGCTGACAGCGCTGTGGTTGGATCAATTCCCAGACCCCCAAGGCCCAGGATTGTTCCGTATTCAAAAAGCCCGATGGCGCCTGGCGTGGCGGGTATAAAATTAATGATATTGGTGGCGGCAAATACGGCAAGTGACAGGCGAATGGACACCACCCATGGGAAGCCGAAGGCCACAAGTCCAATCCATGTCGACACGAGCAGGATAATCCATGACAGGAGCACCCAATTCATCATTTTCACGGTGTCAACATTCAAATATTCATGGAGATAGCTGCGAAGCGGCGAACGAAAAAAGATGAGAATCATAAACACTATAAGCGCCGCAATACAGAGGAAGGTAAGAATCCACAGTGCCTTTAACAAATTTTGGTCCTTAAATCCGGCAAATGGAACTGCGCAGATTGAAAGAATCATAATTGCAGCAAAATCTGCGAAGGCAGGAATAATCAAGAGATTTGTTCTCTTGATAGCACTGTATCCTCTAGGGAAAAAGGCCGCCCGCAGACCCTCTCCGACATGGAACGGCAGAACCATGTTAGCAGCATGCCCTATACCCACGATTTGAAGAGCTGTCATTCTGTCCATGTCCCGATCAATACCCCGTGAATAGGCAAGTCCGCGGATATAGTTGGCATACGCAAAGATAGCGACTGAAACCAGCGCAAGGCCCCAATTGATGTCCGCATTGAAAAGCACGCTCACCTGCAGGCTTTGGAGCGCCCCAATCGAGTAATAAACAGTGGCCGCGGTGATGATTATTCCAATAAACAGCTTTAGTTTTGTTTTAGTGGGCATTCATTTGCTCCCTTGGTCCAAAGATTCTGTAGATCCTGTTTTTTTACGCGTTAGGCATATGACACAAAATATCCAAGGCATCTTTGACTTGTATTATTTTGAATGTGTCTTAATTAAATTTATAGACTTTGCGCGCTATCTTATATATTCCCACAGTAATTCTGTTGCCGGAACTTCCGGGCAGGTTAGCGACCATTCTCCAAAACTTGCTGCTTACATGCTGATATAGTGCGTTGTCGCAACTTGTAAGGAAGGACCAAAGCTCTTTTTCCTTCGTTTGGTCTTCCCTTGTGCCGGAAATTCTCAAAAATACGGTACAAATTGTCAACATCATAGCTAAATAGCTAAGCATATAGCGGGACAACTTTTTGCTGGATATGCTCCCGGGGAGGCTGTGACATCCTATCATGATGCGAGTTACCAGGAGTTGCTGATCGATTCTTTTTAGCATTACGCTTTCATTGACAGATTGATCTTCCCGTCCGATAAAATAATGGTAAAGGTCTACATCTAGATAATAAATAGTTTTCACAGAAGGCAGTGGTTGGTAAGCATAAATGCTGTCTACATAAAAAGTGTGCTTGGGCAATTTAAGCTCGCATTCGTGCAGCAGCTGTGTTCTGTAAATCAACGAGTGCATAAGAAGATATTTAAATGGAGGAAACCTCCTGATGTCATCCCAACCGAACATCTGATTGTGGGGAAAGACATTGTTGTAATTAATTACATGCCTGGTCCCTTCCTGTAGCTTTTCATAGATATAGTTGCAGATCATCATATCAGGGGCAGAATTGTCATCCATCAACGATTTAAGGGTTTGCAGGACCTCAACGATACCCTGGTCATCGAGCCAGTCGTCTGAATCTACAACTTTAAAATACAGACCGGAAGCATTTTTTATGCCGGCATTGACCGCTTCGCCATGGCCGCCGTTTTCTTGATGGATCACCCGTACTATCTCAGGGTATTGTGCGGCATATTTATCTGCAATTTTTCCAGTGTCGTCGGTAGAACCGTCATTTACAATAATAACTTCCACATCATTTCCACACGGAAGAAGAGTATCGATGCAGCGTTCCATATAAGCCGCTGAATTGTAGCATGGTATGGTAAATGTGATTATTTTCAATCTGCACTCCGTTCTGCCGTTATTCGCGGGCATGAAAATGAAATATGAACACTAAACTCATTGTTTAAATAGTGTGTCCGCAAGCTCCAAGGCCTTTTTAACGATGGTATCCATGTTGTAGTACTTGTACTCCGCAAGCCTGCCAAGCAAATAAAATTGTGAAAATTCGTCGGTAAGCTTCCGGTATCGCTCATAAAGGGTGAGATTTTCCGGGTTCTGGATCGGGTAATAGGGAGTCTCGCTGTCGGCGCCCGTATAGGCCCGGGGATATTCTTTAACTATGGTCGTTCGTCCGTCCAGAGTTTGTCCAGTGAGGTGTTTGAATTCGGTTATACGGGTATATTCGCGGTCAACAGGATAGTTCACCGTCCCTTTGGACTGGTACCATGTGGTATTGTGTGTTTCAAAGACAAAATCCAAGGTCCTGTAGGGCAGACGTCCGTAACGGAGGTCAAACAGTTCGTCTGTCGGTCCTGTGTATATTATAGTGCCGTTGAACGGACAACCGTCAAAAAACATTTCTCCGGATTCCAGCCGGAGTCGCCTGCGTGCGTCGGAATTAAGCTGGAGCTCTATATTGGGATGATTTAACATGTGCTCAAAGAGTGAAGTGTAGCTCACGGCAGGGATACCCTGATAAGTGTCCTGAAAGTAGCGGTTATCATAGGAGATAAAGACTGGGACACGTGCGGTAACCAAAGTATCGATTTTGTCGGGAGCCAGACCCCATTGCTTTTGCGTGTAATATAGAAATATCTTGTCATATATGAAATCTGCGATTTCTGCGAGTTCTGCATCGGGTTGTCGGCGCAGATCCAATATGGGTACCTTGCTTCCGAAGCCATAGATGTCGATCAACTTTTGTTCTATTCGCGCTGCTTTGCAAGGCTCAAAGGCCATATGTAGTGAATTGAGATTAAAAGGAATGGGCAAAAGCTTTCCGTGGATATCGCCCACTACCTCATGGGAGTAATTCCGCCACTGTGTGAACCGGGAGAGATAATCGAATACCCTTTTGCTGTCCGTATGAAAGATATGAGGACCAAAACGATGTACGAAAATTCCGTTCTCGCTCATAAAATCATAAGCGTTCCCGCCTATATGGTCACGCCTCTCAAGGATCAGTACTTTTTTACCTGTCCGTTCCGCCAGTTCACGCGCTATAATCGTACCTGCCATACCGCAGCCGACGACAAGACAATCATACATTTTACTTTTTTTCATGCTTAATTCTACCTTACATTCAAAATATTAAAATTAAACTCAATATCTGCGAGTTGTCATATTTCCATTTTAACATGGCCCAGAATTATTGCAATTCTAAACTTTGCGGAATTGTTATAGGCCTGGGTCGAAAAAGCCCTCTGAAGTCGACCGTGCGCCATTACTTAGTGATATTCCCCGTATAACTTTTGATTTTAATTATATAAGCCAAACCTTAGATTATCCTTAAGAAACAAAATCTAATTGCTGATCAGGTGCGTGGTGACGTGTTCACTCAAGTTTAAACACTCGGTGGCTTTGAAAGAGTGTTTAATCTTTTATGTTTGATACTGAAGACTTTTTAAGGAGATTTAAAGAATCTTAGAGTATAGTGGTTCAGACACGTCGAGTCATAATCCCATTAGTTTAGCCATTACATCCGATAATATTACGTATCCTAATTATCCCAAGTTGTTCCCAAGAGAAAATTTATGATATCGGTATAAGTGATACGAGAGGGGACTAAGTATTGGAAATATTCACAGATCGAGGCACCGGCATTGCCTTTTTTACATTAGTGTTATTTGCATCTACTTGGTATCACATAAAGAAAGTTAAGCAACACGCCAATGAATCTAAAAATAAATGTAAAGACGGAGCTTCGAAATGAAACGAAAAGCCGCCTGATTTGATCAGGCGGCTTTTCGTATACTATGTTCCGACCGTTCCGAAGCTCTCAATCAAGCAGTCAAGGCATGATTGAATTTTCCGCACCTTTATCCTAAAACGACATAGTATAAAAACATATAATTCTTTTTATGAAGGGTGTGATGTTGCATGCCTACGTTTCCTACATTAAAATTGGGTTCTCATAGTCCATATGTAAAGAAACTCAAAATGGATTTAAACGGATTAAGCAAAAATTATAATAACTTTACAATTAATAATATTTACGATCTAAAAACCAAAGATGTAGTGGGAAATTTCCAAGATGCTGTAAGAATACCTAGGGATGGTATTGTGGGGCTCAGGACATGGAAAACTTTGATAGATAAAGTTAAGATAATCCAAGTAAAACTAAATTCTCGAGGATACCATTCTGGAAATCCAGATGGATGGTTTGGTGAAACTACTATAAATGCAGTAAAAAGATTTCAGAGAGATAATGGGCTTTATGAAGAGGGCGTTATTAATCCAAGAACAAGGGTAAAATTATTTGACCCACATCATAAAGATAACTTTGAAAATCGTCCAAGTTCAAATGATATAAGGTCACTAGATCCCTATGTTTCATTTCTCGCGAGTGAATTTCTAAGATTAACGAGAGCAAACAACTTAGATGTTCGAATTATTGCAGCATTTAGAAGTTGGGATGAAGAAGATGGATTATTTGCTTCGGGTCGGACTAAACCTGGGCCAATAGTTACAAATGCCAGAGGAGGAGACTCATATCACAACTGGGGATTAGCCTTTGATGCATCACCAATTGAAAATGGTAAGCTTTCCAATGATATAATAAAGATCAAGAAGATGGGTAAACTGGGTGAACAAGTTGGACTCGAGTGGGGCGGTAGTTTCAAGAGTATAGTTGATTATCCCCATTATCAATATACTTTTGGTTTGAGCACAGAAGAGCTTCTAAATGGCAAACGACCGACGAAGTAGTATAACATGGTCACAAGATATTGTGAGAAATTGTCTCCAATCCAATGCCCCTGTTCTTAATGTTTATTACCACTCATGAGAGTGTCGCGTTTGTATGTGTCCATATGAAAAAGGCGTAAACCAAGCCCACTAATCGGTTGAACTAAACTACTAAACTAAAACGTCGCGCTAGAAGCGAATACTCAGGTAGTTGGGTGTTCGCTTCTTCCATTTTCAGCAGGATAAGGGAGCAGATGCTTTCTCGGGCCTTATTCTTTGTATAACTTCCTATGATCCCAAATTCATTAATATTTTTCCGTCCAAATTATGTGTGCTAGTGTCAACTGCCCCTTCTGTTGCCTTAATTCTCTAAAAACATTTACCACTTTAAAAAATAAGTTTAAACAGTGGAATATATTCATCGAATATGATATTATAATAATAACATATTTAAAATATTGAATATGTAGAATGGAGATGGAGATGGAAAAATATTCAGAATTATTTAAGGCCTTAGGTGATGTGCACCGCTTAAATATTTTGAGGTTGTTAGGAGACCAAGAGATGTGCGGTTGCGAAATTTTTAATAAAATTGATCTTTCCCAACCGGCTATATCTCATCATCTGAAAATTTTAAAACAAGCTAATCTAGTGAAAAGCATTAAACAAGGAAAGCTGGTTTTTTATCGTCTGGATGAATCAGGAGTAAATATTGCGCAACAAATACTTACGACTTTATCTTCTAATGATAGTCAACAAATTAAACTTTCTCCTTTAAGAGAAAACCCCAATCTCTGTGAAATCCTAAGTATGCAAGCAAGTATTTGCGAGGAGGAAATCTGAAGAATTATTAAGGGGTAATTGTTGGTGGTTGAGAAGAGGAACTGGCGATAAGAGGATAGAAGGTTTGAAAGGAATGATTAATATGCTCCAATCGTTTGCTGATTATGTAGCGTACACGTTGTTTGGTCTTTTGCCGAACAGCCATTTAGGTGCTGCTGTTGATTTCTTTATTTACGATACTATCAAGATTTTTCTAATGTTGGCCACTATTATCTTTTTGGTCTCACTGATCCGCAGTTTTTTTCCGCCAGAACGCACAAAAAAGATTTTAAGCCATAAACGAGAATTTATCGGAAATATTTTGGCAGCTCTGTTGGGAATAGTGACCCCGTTTTGTTCCTGTTCCGCAGTGCCAGTCTTTATCGGTTTTGTGGAATCCGGGGTGCCCCTGGGAGTTACATTTTCATTTCTCATCTCTTCACCGATGGTAAACGAGGTGGCCTTGATTATGCTCTGGGGTATGTTTGGTTGGCAGATTGCAGCGATCTACATTGCGACTGGACTTACTGTAGCTCTGGTCGGAGGACTGGTGATTGGAAAACTTAAACTAGAACATCTGGTGGAGGAGTATGTTTACAATATAAAAATGGGCGAAATTGAATTGGCTTCCTTAACTTGGAAGGAAAGAATAGAGTATGCCTGGGAATACGTTGTGGACATTCTAAAAAAGGTCTGGTTGTATGTCATTATCGGGATAGCCATCGGTGGTGCAATGCATGGCTATGCACCGGCCGATTTCCTGGTCAAATATGCAGGAAAGGATAACCTATTGGCCGTTCCTCTGGCGGTCATCATCGGAGTACCTCTCTATTCCAATGCAGCTGGGATCATTCCCATTGTTCATGTGCTGATGGAAAAAGGGATGGCTTTAGGTACGGTTCTTGCCTTCATGATGGCAGTTACGGCCTTAAGTTTGCCGGAAATGATTATTTTGCGCAAAGTTTTAAAGCCAAAACTGCTCGGTATTTTTGTTGGAATTATGACGGTGGCGATTATTTTTGTAGGGTATTTGTTTAACTGGATATTTGCTTAGGGCATAAATATAATCTTTGATTGCGTTCTCACTTCGTTCAGCATACTCTCTCATTACATCCACTTATGAGTCAGCAGGAAAACTGGTTTTTAATCACGCAAAAGCAATATGACGTTAGAAATTGAGATGCGCAGAAGTAAGAAATATATTAGGTGGAACCTAATATGTAGAAGGATATTATTAAAAGCTGTAGAATACTATGCACTTGATATTATAGGCACAGTGACAGTAATTGAGGTGGAACTTATGAATGAAGAGATGTTAGGTAAATTTGAATTAACTATTCCGATTGAGCGTTCTATTCAAGCCGAATTACTTCTCTTGTTAGGACAAAAGCCTTCTCATGGGTATGAATTAATTCAACGTCTAAATGAAGCTGAGTTTAAGAGCGGAGAAGCAGATGCAGCAACCGTTTATCGAAATCTAAGGCGTATGGATAAGGATGGGTTAATTGAATCCCATTGGGAAGTCGGCGAGTCAGGCCCAGGCAGGCGACTT
This sequence comes from Desulfosporosinus sp., assembly GCA_031292095.1. Lineage (GTDB taxonomy): Bacteria > Bacillota > Desulfitobacteriia > Desulfitobacteriales > Desulfitobacteriaceae > Desulfosporosinus. Next base: position 4,539 of record JARLHU010000178.1, on the reverse strand, counting down.
TACAAATTAACGACTCAAGGAGAAGAGTCTTTAAAGGTATGGGCAAAGTACATTGCTCAACAAAAAGCAAAGTTAGAGAATTTTTTACAAGCCTATTTCCAGTTTGAAGAATCTTTGTCTGAGAGGGAAGAGGGGGTGAATTTTACATGATAGGTTCTAATAAGGTGCTTAGAATAATTTATGCCGCTGCATTACAGCAAGTTATGGAAAAATGTCTTGAACACTTTTATAAACAAAACTCAGGTCTGAAATTCGAGATAGAAGGGATTGGTTCAAGGGAGGGTGCCAAACGGTTATTATCCGGAGAAAAATATGACATCATTGCTCTAGCTGACCAAGCGCTATTTGCGGAACTGCTAGTACCCGATCTGGTGGAAAACTACTTTGTTTTTGCTGCTGATCAAATTGTTATTGGCTATGATCGCTCTTCAAGGGGGAGCAAGGAGATTACTCGAGAAAACTGGGTAGATATGTTACTTAAGCCGCAAGTTAGTTTTGCCCGTTCGGACCATCACCTTGTTCCTCGGGGCTATAGAACACTAATGGTCTGGCAATTGGCTGAAATATATTACAGTAGGCCAGGTCTCTACTCAACTTTGGAAGCCGCTTGTATTCCTTACACTACTTACCCTAAATCTTTAGACCTATCAAGTGCTTTGTTTAAAGGGAAAGTTGATTATGCATTTCTTTATTCCTCAGAGGCTAAACAATTAGGGCTTCCCTATATAGTCCTACCCACGAAGATTAACCTTTCTAATCCTGCTTATGCTGATTTTTATGACCAGGCTACTGTAACCGTTGAAAGTAAGATTCCAGGAAAAAACGTCATCATTCATGGTAAACCCATAGAATTTGCCATTGGGTTATCTAAAGATAGCCAATATCCAGAACTAGCTCAAGCGTTCGTCGATCTTCTTACTGGACCGGAGGGTTCTTCAATTCTGGAGGAATGTGGTCTGATTCCCTGCTAATTATTTTTAGAGAGTTTAGCCCATCGCTGAATAAATGTTTTGACTGTGCTTAACCATAACATGTTTACGATCAGTCCTGCTGCTGTCATTGCCCAGTGATCCCGGTAGCTACTCCCCCGACCCTATACCGATAGCGGATCCAGTACAGCAAACAGCATAGTTCGTATAGCAAACCCCTCTCGCCGTAATGGTTGAAGAGCTTTTCGGTATTTATGACATATAATATCCATACAAATGTCACGTGAATGTAATAAGTTTAATCTATAATAAAGAACAACAGATGGTTACTCTGCCTTGGAGGTCGAAACACAGACCTTCTTTCCAAACTCTCATCCTCCTACTTTTACTTCCACTACCCCTCCTGGTGAGGGGATTTTTTATGCGAATAAATAAATGGTAGGAGTTTTTTATACGTCGCACAGTCGAGAATAAAGATCAGGGGGGAGCGCTTAGTCCTTCTCCTCAATTTATAGCAGTATAATCCTTCGTATCGTTCCACATTAGCTGAAATTCGTCTTCCCACTTCGAAGCAATCCCAGGATCATGGATCACAACTAAAACTTCATCGTTTTCTGTCGAAGCATTTTGTGTGTAGTTATAAGATCCGGTCGTAACCACGGACTTATCAATGATTGAAACCTTCATATGCATCAATCCAGAATGGGTATTTTCCAGAACAGGAATATTGGCACTTTTCAGTAATTGTAATTGAGCCACTTCGGATTTGGATTTGGCCTCTATGCGATCAGTAATGACACGCACAGTTGCGCCGCGCTTTTTGGCTGAAATGATAGCATCTACAATATCTTTTTTAGTAAGGCTATAAATGGCTATATCGAGGGTTGATTTCGCGGAGTTGATTTGAGCTTCTAGTGCTTGCTCTGGGCGCTGCTTCGCCCGGGTAAAGTAGTATTCAATTTGCTGTGAGCTCGGTGGCGTAGAAGAGCTAGTTGTGACTTGAGTAGTTGCTTGGGTAACAGATGGACTACACCCAGATAATATAAATGTAGCAAGCACTATAATAGCAATTGCAGAGAGTATAGGAATCAGGCACCCAAGCGTAGCACCTGGCTTTCTTTATTCATTGCTTCAGCTCCTTCTCAATATCCCATACGTGACTTGGGCAACATCAGCGTCGGGAACCGCTGCCGGACCGCCAAGAGCTGCATCTACTTAAATCGGCATCGTCAGATGGTGTCAGGATAGTTGTGTCAGTAATATACGGTTCGACAAATTACCCCTTGAAGATTACGGGAACATATGTTCTAATGAATGAAGGCAAATGTTCTTAAGGGGGTTGTATGTTGAGATCAAAAACAAAAGTAAGGGAAGACCAGTTTGAAAATGAATTTCTCGATGAAGCCAATGTATTGGTTGAGGTAAAGGTAAGTGATGACGAGGGAGAGACGTGGCAAAGGCGAAAGATCAGCATGGTCTTGGGTTTGGATGAATCAGGCCTTAATGCCGGGGAGATCTTTCAGTTTAATGGTGAGAAATTTATGGTTGTATCAGGTGAAGACGGACTCATAGCTGAACCACTAAAAAGTCTTGCGGGGAGAAGAGTACAATGAGTGGAAGAAAGCCAGTTAGAAGGTACTGAAAAAACAAGGAAGTCCGCACAACCCCGCAAGAGTTCCGGACTACCTCTGCAAAAAACTATCCTTCGAAGAAGGGGTTCTTATACTTTGATTATATCCAGTTTTAACCTTCTTTGGCAAGCGGAATTTAGGAAGAGAAGTGAACTACCCACTACCCTAAAGGGATAGTGGCTTCGGGAACGAAGCTAAATTCACCAGACTAAGTATTCAGAAACGGATACTACGATAAGCAGGTCACGATATCTACGGTTGACGCATCAGACCGTAATTAATTTTGACAAAACCCCATTAATGCCATGTACTTCAGCCATTGCAAGACATCACTAGGGTTTGCTGGAGTCGCATGTCGCACGTCATCTAACTTCGTGTTCCCAAAATCTGAGAGAATATGAATGTAGTGACCGGACGTCGCAAACCATCGGAACATTATATGTAATATTTGAAAAATATTGACAAGGAGTGGGTTGTCCTGAAATTTAATGCTGTTTTTCATTCTGAACGTCCGGTCAGTCGTTCAGAATTACGCTTGTTTCTAGGAAAGTTGTATTTTACTTGGCGTCGTTATTTTCAGTGGATATTTCACAGATCAATTAAGTATTCTGCTATCAGCAAGGATACCCATCTTCCTTTTCTTATCTCCACCCATCGTACTCCCCTGTACAGACACCTACGAAATGTTGATATGTGGCTCCAAAAGAACAAGGTAACTAATTTAAAACTGGCTGCGGCCAAAATAAACTGTCTAGTATTAAAGCCAGGTGAAACTTTTTCCCTGTGGCGTCTAGTAGGCAAACCTACAAAGGCAAAAGGTTTTAAGGAAGGGATGGTCCTTACAAACGGATCGTTCTGTCCTGGGGTGGGAGGGGGGCTTTGTCAACTTTCCAATCTCATATATTGGATGGCAATCCATACACCGTTAACCGTCACAGAACGGTGGCGGCATACCCATGACGTTTTTCCTGATACCAACAGGACACAACCATTCGGAAGTGGAGCTACAGTTGTTTACAACTACATTGACCTGCAAATCAGAAATGATACCTCCCAAAATTATCAACTTTTAATAGGGATAAGTGACTTAGAACTACACGGAGAATGGAGAAGTGAACACCCGAGAACTCAAACTTATGAAGTTTACGAAAGTAACCATTTAATTTCCCAAGAGTGGTGGGGTGGCTACATGCGTCATAATGAGATTAGGCGAAGGGCTTTTGACAATGACAACAAGCAAATTGGAGATGATTTTATCACAGAAAATCACGCAATTATGATGTACGAACCAATGCTTCCCGAATTCAAAGAGACTGTTTAAGCTTCTCTCGGGGGACAGATACGTTATACAACGGAGGGTTTGCAACACTTTGTAGAGATAAATGTAGTTGGGATGCGTCGCTAATCCTCGGGACGTTATAGGCAATAGCCGGAGGAGGAGAGTATATGAGGTTTGCTTTTAACAAAGTGGCTTTGATGGTTGTTGCTATAGTTATTACTTGAGTTTGGGGGAATTAGATTGCTCATGACAGTAACTGCAGATAAAAGTGCGTTGGCTGAACTTGTGGAAAATTTTGTTGCAATGAAAGATTTATGGCTGATATTTGGGATACTGATCGTCCTAATAATCATTTATAAAATTTTGGAAAAACGAAAACGGTGAAAAGAAAGCAGAACAACAGTAAGGTCTTTACTATTACGATAGCGTAGCCGAAAGCCCCTGACTTCAGTCATGGGGATGAAGGCGGCCCCCGTCGTTTTTAATAAGTTTAAGGAAACAGTATACCTCTATTTAATCCTATGATATAATTAGATAAAGGTGATACATCTAATGAATGATAAGTATATACATAAAGAAGGAATTGTATATTTGAATCAATATCACATTATTTTCTGTCCCAAATATCGAAGGAAAGTATTAGTCGATGACATTGAAAGAGATTTAAGGGAGATATTTAACGAAGTTGCCTTAGAAAAAG
>JARLHU010000177.1 GCA_031292095.1 Desulfosporosinus sp. | reverse complement strand
TGAGCGATAGAGCAACGGTCTGATGCGTCAACCGAAGGTATCATGACCCAAATATCGTAGTTAGCATTTCTGCTAACTTAGTCTGGTGAACTTAGCTCCGTTTCAGAAGCCTCTATCCCTTTAGGGTAGCGGGTAGTTCACCTATAATACATTCGTCCAGGGCGGTTAGTTCCTCTTCCTGGTACTGCGGTTCTCCCAGTTCATTAATACGGATCTCCCCTGCCTGCCCATATTGGTAATCATACTTTACCCGTTCGATCGATATGATAAGTGAATTCGCTCATCATTTTTCTCACAGGCCAATAAGTTAAATGAATCAATACTAGCCTCCAACACTGGTCGGCTACTCCGATAATTCCTAACTTTTGCCCTCCTATTAGCTTCTTCTTTGGCATTAAAAACCGAATAAAAAGCAAATCCGATCACTGCAAAGAAAATTGTTAGAACAAAAAAGCTAATTGCTAGGGACAAATCAATAGTATAGTCATATGTATTTATATGTTCAGTAATTGCGTTCTCAAAGACCAACATTTTCAAATAACCAATTCCAAAAGATATTAAAGAGACAAGATAGCAAATCACTGTTACATTTCGCATTACTCCACCTCCCAATTAGTCATTCGATGGTAATCAGCACATATGTCATCTATGCTCCCGTTGATTAGTGCATATATTCGATCAACATTCGAACCTATGTTCTAATTATAGCCCAATTATCTGTAAATATCAATAATTATTTTAGTGCTGGCACACCAAAAAGAGCCCATCTCCAGTTTTCACTGGGTGGACTCCATGGTGTTGCCTCTCCAAAATCGGGGGAGGATAACATCGGAAGAATAGTCAATCGCTAGATTTTGCTGATTTTTTCTTCCCAGTAACCTTTTTCGCGACGGGTTCTTTTAGTTTCCTTACCACTTCAGTTTCCAGCTCAATCCCGAACATACCTGAAATATCGGAATCTTCGATAACCCTGCGGCTTTTTACTTTTGATTTTTCCAGTAGCGTCTGGGCCTTCTTGCTGATCGTTTCTGAAATTAGATCCTCAATTTTTACATCTCGAAGCGCAAAAAATAAGCTGGGATCATCGTCAAGTCGAGCTCCAACCCCATATAGAACAGCAGCCACGTGCTTACACATCGTAGCATAGTCAGGACAGCTGCATTTTAACGATATCTCTTTGGGGGCAGGGAACAAGCCTTTGCCTTTCGCTGTAAACAATTCAGCAAGTGCTTTGGGAAACTTACCGTCAATAAGCTCCTGCAAAGAATCAATTTTCCCTGCACAGTCGTTCGTCAAGGCTTCCCAAATATTCTTAGGCAGCGTTTGAATGACAATCGTCACTTGATAGGGTTTGCTAGAGCTCCCCTGCACAAGGGCAGTGATCTTACCTTGAGTCATCTTAAGGTCCAGTACCGCCCCGTGCCGCACGTAACTGCGACCTCTGCCAATACGGTTTGAATAATCCGAATAACTCTCCAGATTAGTGTTCCAGGATTTTCCCCACCAGGTTCTGGTTAGCTTGCTGCCTTGGATAATTACCGGCGAAATATCAGGATCTTTCTTTTTTAGTTTTTCTATGCTTTTCAGAGCCTGCTTTCTTTTTTCCGCAACAGGAATATATTCCGGAAAACCGCTATCATAGGCCATATTATATCCCTCGCCAACTTTAATTTGTAAGCTTGAATAACTCCACAAGTTGCTTGTTATCCATTTCAGTAAGCCAGTTTTCCTGATTATCCGGAATGATTTCTTGCAACAACTTAGTTTTATCCTCAATCATCAGATCAATTTTTTCCTCGATCGTCCCTTTGGTTATAAATTTATGAACAATTACATTCTTCATCTGGCCGATCCGAAAGGCTCTGTCAGTTGCCTGATTCTCAACGGCAGGATTCCACCATCTGTCAAAATGAATAACATGGTTGGCTGACGTCAAGTTGAGGCCGATACCTCCAGCTTTAATGGAGAGTACCATAAATGGCACATAATCAGCTCCCTGAAATTTAGCCACCAGATCCTTTCGTTTCGACACGGCCGTTGCGCCGTGCAAGACAAGCCCTTGATGTTGAAATACAGTCTCCAAAAAGTCCTTTAACGGCTCAGTAATTTCTTTAAACTGGGTAAAGATTAGCACCCGTTCCCACTTCTCTGCAATGGTTTCGCAAATTTCACGCAGTCTGGCATATTTCCCACTTTCCTCCTCAGCATAGAAATTCTGACCGAGAAATTGATCGGGATGATTGCAGATCTGCTTGAGTTTCAGAAGCGAGGAAAGGACAAGTCCATTGCGTTCCATACCCTCCGCTGCTACCAGTTTGAACTTTAGATCACTGACAAGTTTATTATAAAGGATCACCTGTTTTTTGGTAAGGGTTGCATACGTTTTCATTTCAATCTTCTCAGGCAAATCGGAAATAACATTTTTATCAGTCTTCAATCGCCTTAGAATAAAGGGACTAACAACTTGCTTCAATCTGGCGTAACCTTCAGGACTATCTGGGAGTTTTCTTGTGAAATCGGTAAATTCCTTAGAACTTCCTAAGAGCCCCTTGTTTAAAAAGTCAAATAATGACCATAAATCTGAGAGGCGATTTTCGATTGGTGTACCTGTCATGGCCACTTTATAGGAAGCTTTTAATTGTTTCACAACCTTGGTTTGTTTCGTCCCTGGATTCTTAATAGCTTGGGCTTCATCCAAAATTAAGGAATCCCAAGTGATATTTTTTAGCCAATCGTATTTTTGGAGCATCCCATAGGTCGTTATAAATAGATCATATTCCTCCACACACCCACTGTCCTGCTTGTCCAATTCTTTATTTTCAGAGGGATGGATTACGTAATATTTCAAGGAAGGTGCAAACTTGGCAATTTCACTCATCCAGTTGCTTATCAGGGAAGCCGGCACAATCAGCAAGGCTTTTTCCTGCGTTTTGGTGCGCAGATAATTCAGCAGAGCAATCACTTGGACGGTTTTGCCCAAACCCATGTCGTCAGCCAGACAGGCACCCAAGCCTAAAGTTTTCATAAAATGGAGCCAGTTTAAGCCCCGCTCCTGATAGGTACGCAAACTAGCCTGAAAAGCATCACCACACTCAACCGTTGCAATAGTTTCTGGATGGGTTAACTGATTGACAACCGTTTTGAGCCATTCCCCATTTGTCACCTCAAGTTGACAGGCCTCTTCCGGGATCTTCAAGATTTTTTGCGCATTCAATTGAAAGCGCATGGCTTCCATCATACTGAGATCTGTCTTGTCCATTAGTTTCTGGGCTTGTTCATAGGCCTTCAGCGTTTCCTTCAGCTTCTCGCGATTGACCTCCACCCATTTCCCTTTGATTAAAACAAGTCCTTCCGCTTCATTCAGCAACTTCTTCAATTCGCTGACACTCATGGCTTCTCCACCCAAAAACAATTCGGCCTTGAAATCCACGAGTGCCTCAAAATTTAAACGAGATGGTGTTTTCTCGCCAACGCTGACGGATATTTTCAAGGAAGCGGCTTTATTCCTCCACCAATTAGGCATGCGACATAATATACCTGCATCCTCGTAAATCGGTATTTCCTTCAGAAACGTATAGGCTTCATCATTTGCCAAACTAAGCGGATGAAATATTTCACCGGATTCAACAAGTTCGGAAATAAACGCACTGTTTTCCGAGGCTTTGTTGACTGTTGAAAGTAGGTCCAGCAACTTTTTGCTATTTTCTCCATATTGAGCTATAGCATTTTTAAGCGGAAGATGTTTTGATTTCCCATCAACTGAGACCTCAGCAGAATAGGTTGCCAAAAAGGCAAACGGATATTCCTCCTTTTTGCTCTCCACTAAATGAAAGAAAACACGCCCCACGAGCTGAACCTTCGAATTGAAAGCAGCAAAAAATTCACTGACACTACCTTGATAGGCCTGGATCATCTTGCCAAATGCCTGATTCAGCGTTTCCCATACTTTTGCAAGCCAAGCTTGACTCAAGTGTTCAGCACCCTTTAAATAAGGAGCATTTTGTAAGAGAGGTTGAATTTCATCCTCTTCGATTTCTACCACTATTTTTTCACGCAACACTTCAATATCCGGATTCAGGGATAGCTTCTTAATAAAGGTGGTGGCGATCAGTCTGAGATAATGTAGAGATTCAGACATGGCTATGGTTCTATCCGAGAAGCCAAGAAATATCAGTGCTTCATGAGCATTTTCTAAAAAGCGTTTGTATACTTCATCCTGGAAAACTATTTGGCTTTCATCTATCTGTACTTCTGTTACCTGCCAGTCAAGTTCAAACGTACCATACGCTTGGATTATAACAATAAGTTCATTGTTGGCTCGCATTTCATCATCCTTATCTTCTTGTGCAAAGTGGATATTTTATTATACTTAATCCGTCTTATAATTAGCTTTTTTCTCACTATTATAACATAGGGCACATTCAAAAAAATACAAGTCAGTACGCCAGTCTGTCTAGTTTGTACTAGTCAGAAAGTATAAGTGCAACTAGGCGGCCGCTGGCCATGACTCGGACAGGACGTCCGAGGTTAGAGCGCTGCCAAGGATGGCAAGGCGCCGTGATGGCGAGAAGGGACCGCCTTCACCAGAGGCTGCAAGAAGGCTAATTCGTGCGAAGACAGTGTCTTCGAGCACCAGCCAAGTTTTCTATATGTCATACTGCGTCGGCATGTTCACCTAAACTCAGAGGTCAGAAGCCGTATGGGTCAGAATTGACAGCCTTTCTCCTACGGCCTATAATAGTTCATGTTAGAACTGTTTTATATCTAAACTAATTTAATATGGAGGTCTCTTAAATGGATTATAATGATAACAAGGTTAAACGAGCCGCAGAGGTGGTACAATCTTTTGTATCAATCTGTAAGACTCTCACCAAATTTACTAAACAAAATGCTGCGAGTCTTGGGCTGACATTACAACAAATGGGAATCTTAAATACTATTTATTCTTCTCCTGATATTACCCTCACAGAAATAACCGAAAAATTAGAGCTCTCGAAAAGTACAGTAAGCATCAATGTCGAAGATCTTGTTAATTTAGGTTTCGTGGAACGGAAACCCTCTGCAGAAGACCGCAGAGAAATTTATTTGAAATTAACGACTGCGGGTCAGGAATTATCCAAAAAATCTTGTCAAAACGCTCCGTCCTATAGGGCAATGATGTTCGCCTTAGAAAAACTTTCAGAAGAAAATACTCAATTTCTACTTCAAATACATAACGAACTTCTCAATGATTTGCAAAACTGGAAGTTCTAATCTCGTCCACCTGTTCTCTGATCCATGGAGGTGAAGGACGGAAATGTTTAAATTAACTCCTCTCGGAGATTGTGCTATCCAGGTCCAGTTCGGAGACGAAATCGACAACGCAGTTTTTGAGCAAGTACAGGTATTTTTAGCTAAAATTCTCCATACCCAGGATCAACGGGTGCTAGATGTCGTGCCTGCTTATACATCAGTCACTATTTTCTATAAACCCGGAATTCATTACGCTCAAATAGCCGAATGGGCTCGCGCACTGGATAGCGGGGAACTTTTAAAAAACCATATTTTTACTAGTCCAAGAATCGTGGAGATTCCTGTTTGTTACGGTGGAGAATTCGGCCCAGACTTAGATTATATCGCCAGTTATCACCGGTTAAGTGTGACTGAGGTCATTAATAAGCATACTACTCCGCTTTATAGGGTTTACATGATTGGGTTTATGCCAGGCTTTCCCTATCTTGGCGGCCTGGATCCGGAACTAACCACCCCGAGACTGAGCAGTCCCCGCGCTCTGGTACCTATGGGTTCAGTTGGCATTGCCGGCGGGCAAACCGGAGTCTATCCTCTTGAATCTCCGGGGGGCTGGCAATTGCTAGGCCGGACCCCTAAGAAAATGTTTAATATTAGGGCGAATCCCCCAACTTTGCTGCAAAGCGGGGACCGCGTTCGTTTTGTAGCGATCAACGAGCAAGAGTTTTGCGAACTAGAGGAGAACAGCCTGTGAATATTTTAGAGGTTTTGCGGTCAGGCCCTCTGTCAACCGTTCAAGATCTGGGGCGTTCCGGTTATTCCCGCTTTGGAGTACCCCCAGCAGGAGCAATGGATCCTTTGGCTCTGGAAATAGGGAATATTCTCGTTGGTAATTCCAGGGTAACGGCAGGTCTGGAAATGACAATGGCCGGTATTAAGGCCAGATTTTTACTACGTACTGTCATCGCCATAACAGGCGGAGCCGGTAACTTTACTGTAAATGGTCAAAAGATCTCCTGCTGGCGCTCAATTCTGATTGAACCGGGGGATGTGCTGGATATTAGATCGATCAGCGTGGGTTGCCGGACTTACCTTACGCTAGCAGGAGGAATTACTGTCTCCGACGTTTTAGGAAGCAAATCGACTTACCTGCCCGCCCATTTTGGGGGTTGGCAAGGACGTCCCCTGAAGCGGGGAGACCTTCTGCCAGGCCTTCCCCTACCAAAAGACCAAACCAGCCAAACAAGGAATTTAGCTTTTAATAGGATTCCTAACTATTTAAAACGTTGCACGGTGCGGGTTATTCCCGGGCCGAACCAAGCGTTGTTTTCAGAGGAAACACAGAAAACGTTTTACACTGAAAGTTATGAGGTTACGACCAAAAGCAACCGCATGGGATATCGATTACAAGGACCTGCCCTAAAATCCCGACAGACAGGCAATTTATTATCTGAGGCAGTTGTCACGGGAGCCATCCAAGTGCCACCTGACGGACAACCCATTATTCTGGCTGCCGATCATCAGACTACGGGCGGATATCCTATTTTAGGTGTAATTGCCAGTGCGGATTTTCCTAAGGTGGCTCAGTTAGGCGTCGGAAAGGAACTGAATTTTCAAGCCATTTCCCTTGAGGACGCTCAGTCCCTGCGCCAGGACCAGGAACGATTTCTGCACGCTCTTGAGCTATCAGTTCAGGAATCCTCATGAGAGAGTTGGAAAGGAACGTGTGACTATGTATATTGACCTGAACTGTGACTTGGGAGAAAGCTACGGCCTGTTCCAGGTGGGGTCTGACGAGGAAATACTCCGGCTAATCTCCTCTGCTAATATAGCCTGTGGGCTTCATGCCGGAGATTTTTCGGTCATGGCTCATACTGTAGATTTGGCATTGGCAAGGGATGTTGCCATTGGCGCACATCCTGGATTACCTGACCTGCAAGGGTTCGGGCGCAGGTGGATTCCTTATACCGCACAGGAAATTTATGAGCTGGTCCTTTATCAGATCGGAGCTCTGTCGGCTTTTGTTACTGCCAGAGAGGCACGGCTCAACCATGTCAAACCTCATGGTGCTCTCTACAACAAGGCAGCGGTCGATCGGGAAGTAGCCAAAGCAGTAGTTCGTGCCGTACGCGATTTTTCCCCAGAGCTTAAGCTTTTCGGCCTATCAGGCAGCGTTTTACTGGAAGAAGCCCAAGCAGCAGGCCTTCGGACAGTGTCTGAAGTCTTCGCCGACCGGCAGTATCTGGCAGACGGAACCCTGGTCCCCCGCACCCATCCTCAGGCGACGTTGCATTCCAGCGCAGAAATAGCTACTCGATTGGAGCGTATGCTCCAGAAAGGATCCGTCCTGAGCCTTGACGGTCACGAAGTTCCCCTGAAGGCTGAAACAGTTTGCTTGCACGGGGACAATCCGAGTGCAGTAACCCACGCCCAGGAACTGCGCAAGAGTTTGAATGAGCATGGTATTTTGGTGTGTTCACCTTGAAGGGACTTAAACCACTAGCCTTTGCCAGTCGTTGGTTCCTAGTTTCTGCCACAGTTTGGCATCCGAGGTGCCAAAGACCACCTGCCTAGAAAGTGAAAGTTTACGGAGATACTCTAAAACTTCTTCCCAGAAACCTTGTCCTTCATTCATTTCTCCTACCGAGAAGAATAAGGGTACCTCTGTGTTAGCGCGGAGGGCTAACTGAGCGATAGCCATACGATAGGCAAAATAATCTCTCTTCCCTTCTGCCCCGTTTTTTTCGATCTTCCCCTTGACTGACAAGGCAGACATCTGACTGAGAATCCACTGCTTTTCTGCATCCATTGTCTTTCCATACTTAGTTTTCCATTCCTGCCAGGAATTTTCCAACAAGGCCTGAGCACCATCCAAAGCATTATGTAAGGCTTCATAGGCCATCCATTGGCGTTTAACTGGCTCTATCTTTTTCTCCAGAACAGACAACGATGGGAATTTTCGGACGTCATGGAGACTCTGTTCAGTAGCCTCCAGTTGCCGGCGAATTTCCACCCGTTCTTTTTGCCTTGCAGCAAGTTCCACCAGCCCATCTTGAGCTGAAAGACACATTTCACGTTCCAAATCCGCCAACGGTTCCAGAATCTTGGCGAGATAGTCAATATCCCGAGCGCCGAGCAGGTCATAATACTTCTGCGAAAACACGGCGACTTCCTTCTCTGTCTCATCTTTCGCCCACAGTTGCCTGGCTACGTTCAACACTGCAGCCAGGACTTCGTCTCTATCTGTTGTCAGTGTCCCCCAGTCACCCAACTTCTCCCGCAATTGTTCCGCAGACGCTGCCATCTTAGTTTCTTCCAGCTTCTGTTGTTCCAGTTTAAGCTCCAGTTCGACCTGCCAAAGAGTCAGTTGGTGTTTTTTTCGTTGATAATCTTCCCATCCGCTCAGCCAGGCAGGAAAGTCAGATACCTTTGCTTTGCTAAAAGCCCCTAATAAGATTTTACTGCGAGAATTTACTATCCTGTGGAGTTTTTCCTCCCCACGCACTTTTTCTTGCAGTTGCTCCAACTCCATTTCCAGTCGTTCTACCAGCTGGCTTTGGTTCCGAAATTCTTGAAGTTGACTCGTAAATTCCTTGAAGTTTGAGGCATTATAGTCTTGGAAGTACTTTACTGAGCGCAAAGAAAGTCTTTCAGCAATACTTGTCACGCCCAACTGTTTCCGCAGCACCCGGTCAAGAAAACTGCCTACGGAGGAGCTTTGCCACTGCTCTAAATACCTCTCTCTTTGGGCAATTTTGTTTTCGGCAGCAGCCGTTACCCCTGCCATAACAGCAAGACCCTGAAGCTTTGCGATCTCTTTTGTGCATATAATTTGTTTCTTTTCAAGCACACTCTTTACGATGGTTAAGTTGTCCAGTTCTTGTTCAAGTTTCTCTTGAGCCGCATATCGTTCCTCTTCCGCTAGGCGGAGACGCTGAACTTCGTTTTCCGACAATCCTTGATAGCCAGACATTAGCAAAATTGTTTGCGTCTCGTGGATTTTTTGGGTCTGCAGCTGGGCTGCGGTGGCTAGCCGCTCCACATGTTCTTGAAGACCTGCCCACTCCCTACACTCTTCACGCAGACCCTCAATCACTGCCCAATCCACTTGCGACTCACGGGTAAGCGCAGTCAAATTTGCTTCTAATTCTCTAGTACGTTCTTCCAACCTAGTTACCTCACCTTGGAGTTGGCGTAACTCTCTGTAGTCCGGATTTTGACGAAGCACTGCTAAACGCTCCTGTATTTTCACTGCCTGAGAAATCTTCTCGACTAGAATTTTCTCCTTTTCTTGCAAATTCTTAATTTCGATCACTAGCAACCGTTCTTTTTCTTGCTGGCAGTGTGCCTCCTCCCAGTCACGTCGCAAGGCATTATACTCAGCCTTAACCAGCGCCATACTCTGCGTTTGTTCCTTCACCCTTGATTGTGCTCCGGCCAGAGAAGCCCGCGCTTTGGGTAGTGAGAGTCCTTCATCTCCTCCTTGCCGGATGTTGCGGACACGCTGACTAAAGTCGATATTTCCTTTGTTTTCTGGCCAATTCAAAACCCCTCCCTGATGAAACGCCCGTAGCTTTACCCCAAATAAATGTTCCCCCAACGTCATCGTTGCCGGCAAGGACACCTTCTGTCCGGTTTCATCTTCGATCGCCAGCTTTGAGGATTGCTCTAGTCCATCATTCTGCGGGAAGTATTGTCGATTTATATGAAAGCGAGAACTTTCCGAGCTCACCCACACCTCCACCAAACCTTTGAGGCTTTGCTCTTTTGAAGCCAGAGGGCTCTTTAGGTTATAAAATAGTTCTAACAGCAAATTACCGAGCATCCTTTGACGACTTCTCTCCTTAGAAAAAAGTAAAACTGGGCCTATAGGGAATATCAAGTCGACATCCCCTAACCCCGCTAGATTCGTGCCTGTGATTCGTTCAATTCTCATCATCTTCTCGTCCCTGCCCCAGCGCGGCTAACCCGATTTTTTGTACCAACTCCCAGTGTTCTAAATCCTCCGCGCTCTCAGCCGCATTATGGCGCTCTTTTATTTCATCGACAAATATTTGTGTCAGAGTTGGATAACCCTCTCCATTTCTAGTCATTGGTTCCGCAGTTAGTTGTCCTTCGAGGGGTATAACTTCGACGAAGCGGAGTTTATCCGTTAAAAGCTTCTGTAATCCTGGAATAGCCGCTTCTACATCTCGTAAAGGACCAGACAATTTGACTCTGAATAAATCCTTTTGTCGTTCTTGAGTGCTGATTTCTGATAATAGTCTTACAGCAAGACGCTCCAAATTAGATTGGATTAAAAGTGTCTTTTCAATATAAGTGCGCTGTCCCAATTCTCGAAATTCTAAACGAACAGATCCTTTCTCAATCTCCCCCAGAAGCACCCCATGCGGCCCGCTCTCACGAAAGCTTCTGGCTTCGGGCGTACCACAATCGGCCCAGAAAGTCTCTCCCTCTTGTCTAATTCCACTCCAAACCTCCTGATGCCCCAAGGCTAGGTAGGTTAAACCACTTAATGCAATCTGCTCTGGACTGATAGAGATAAATCCCTCGGTATTTTGCCCTAAGTCCACGTCAGCATGTAATAGCATTACCTGAAGCGTTCCGTCCTGCGCAGTTTGAAACCCCTCCAAGAAGGGCTCATCTTGGCGATAGGCTGTCCATCCCATTCCATAAACCGTGAGGTTATGCGCAGAAACTTTCACACTGCTGAGGTCACCTAAGAATATATGCACATTACTCGGCCAAACGGCTAAGCGATACGCAGAGGTAGTAACAAGCGGATCCCTTTCTCCCGGCGCGATAAAAATATGCGTTCTATCCAACCTGGCAAATGATTTAGCCACCCGCTCGACAGTTTCCTTACTCACATACTCTTGTTCGAATAAATTTCCAGCCAGAAAAAGGAAATCTACTTTTTCCGATCGGCAAAGCGAGAGGACCTCCTCAAATGTCTGCCACAAATCTTGAATACGCTGTGCAACCCACCCTTCCGGCCCTTCCCAGGAGGGGCTATCCAAGCGAAATCCCGCACAATGTAAAACACGTATACCCGAAGTCATGCACTTCACCTCACCTTCGTTAGGTCAGCCGGACATCAACTTTGACATCATAAAGAGTACTACCCGCTGCTCTATCGGTGAGTCGTTGAGAGGTAAGGGCATTAACAGCGCGGTCCCCTGGCATATTTTCGTTCCAAAACAGCCCTTCCGTCACTACAACTCCTTGGGGAACTTTTTTCGTTAGTTTCAGAATAAAAGTCACCTCGCCACGCTCATTAAAGGCGATCACACTTTGACCATTTTCTAACTTCTTGTTCTCAGCATCTTTGGAGTTCATTTGAAGATAAGCGACTTCCTTTTTACGCAGTAAATCAGGACGCTCATTAAAGGAAGAATTCAGCGAATACACACTAGGTGTACTCATCAGATAGAAGGGAGCATCATCACCGTAAGGCTCAAAATAGCGCGGTAGAGGTTCGGCCTCATTGGGATTATAGAGTTCAATTTTAGCTGATGGAGTAAGGAAGGTTGTTTTATAATTCTCGGGCAGGGCAAGTTCGACGGGTCGGCCCTCTTGGAGTTTCGCCAGGTCAACACTTCTCAGCCATGGTGTAGGAGGCACTATCAACTGATTAATAACTTCGTCCGTAGTTTGCCTAAAGAAAGACTCTTCAAAGCCCATAGCCTGAGCTAGTAACTGAAACACTTCCCAGTTCGATTTTGCTTCGCCAACCGGGGGTATCACCGCCGCCGCTCTCTGGATGCCATAATGGCCATAAGAGCGGTAGATATCCGGGTGCTCTAAGGAGCTTGTAGCCGGCAGGATAAGGTCGGCATAGCGGGCTGTATCTGTCAGAAAACGTTCATGAACGACCGTAAATAAATCCTCTCGCCTAAGTCCCTTGATTATCATGTTTTGATCAGGGGCTACAACGACCGGATTGGAGTGATAGACGTATAAGCTCATGATCGGCGGTTTCGATAATTCCGTCAAAGCATAGCCAAGTTGATTCATATTTACGATCCGAGTTGGCTTTTGTATGAAATCTTCGCGCGTTACTCGACCCGTATTAAAGGCTTTATTAGTAGAAATACTGGCCAACAACCCACCGCCCGACTTGCCCCAAGCCCCTACCAACGCGGGAAGACAAGTAATGGCGCGAACCGTCATCGCTCCGTTGCCATAGCGGCAAAGGCCTGATCCCAATGATATAAAGGGCGCAAGGGCTTTGCCGTATTGAAGCGCCATTTCCTCAAGCAAATTGACGTCAATTCCAGTAATTTGACTGACTTTATCCGGCGGGTAAGCGGGCAAAACCGTTCTTTGGAACTGTTCAAACCCTTGAACGTGCTGATCTATAAACGATCGGTCAATCCAACCCTCACGAACCAGAATGTGCATGATGCCAAGAGCCAAAGCGCCATCGCTTCCGGGTCGGACTAACACGACCTTATCGACAATTTTGGCAGTGGGATTTTCATACGTGTCTACGAGCCAAACAATCGCACCACGCTTTTTTGCTTCTTGCACATTATGTAACAGATGAATGTTCGTCGCCAGAGCATTTGTACCCCACAAGATAATAAAATCGCTGTTTTTAACCTCATCAGGGTGTGGCGCTAAGGTTTCCCCCATAACTGTCGCCCAGCCGTAGCCCTTGGCAGAGGAACAAATGGTGCGAGCCAATCTTGAAGCTCCCAAACGGTGGAAAAACCCCTCCCCGCAATTGCGTTGCACGAGACCCATCGTTCCTGCGTAAGAATAGGGCAAGATAGCTTCCGCACCATAGTCAGCTATAATTCCCTTCCATCTGTCGGCAAGGCGTTGGATTCCCTCTTCCCAAGTAATGGCTTTAAACTGACCCCCGCCTTTTTCCCCTATACGCAGTAAGGGGTGTGTCAGTCTTTGCGGGGAGTGTACTGTTCGCTCATAATGTGCCATTTTAGGGCATAAAGTCCCCTTAGTATAGGGATGCTCCGGGTCACCCGTAACTCTGACCGCTTGACCGTCGACGACTTCAACCAAAAGCCCGCACATATCTGGACAGTCGTACGGGCAAACAGATCGTTTCAATTCCAACTTCATGATAACCTCCCATATATATCTCAGTTTTTAATTTTAAGTAAACCCTTAATATATTTAATCACTGACACCAACTTATAAGTAGGTGTTCCGTTTTCAATTTCCTTCATTATACACTGCTCGCGTTGAAGCTAACCACAAAAATGTCGAAACTATTTGAACAAAGTTACGAATCTTAAAGCGAAAAGCCGTCCCACAGCTAGGACGGCTCTTCATCTTTTTCATGCAGTTTTATATCTAAGTAAGTTCTTCTGCTCTAAGAATACAATAGATTTATAGATATTTTGCGAGGACTATGTCAAGAATTTCTTAAGATTTTAAAGGATGATTCATTCAGAGATCCTGATGTAAATCAACAAATCTCTGTAGCATAAGTGCAGTACAAAAAGGCGCTCCTTTAATCTTAATTAAACGAGCGCCCTCACTATTGGCGATCAAAATCTACAGTTTACCCGCAGATCTTGCCTGGATTGAGGATATTTTTGGGATCAAAAGCTAATTTGATATTTTTCATGAGTCCTACATGTTCAAGCCCACATTGTTCTAACATATACTCTTTTTTTGCAAACCCAATCCCGTGTTCTCCGGATACAAGTCCTTCCAATTCCACGGCTTTACTATACATCGCGTCAAAAACCTCTGCCAGTTTCTTTTTCCATGCCTCGTCTGACAGATCATCCTTTAAGACATAAACGTGTAAATTACCATCACCCGCATGGCCAAAACTCCTGATTCTGACATCAAATTGCTGTTGGAGCACATCGGTGTATTTAATAAATTCAGCCACTTTATTTCTTGGCACAACAACGTCACATTCATCCATCTCTGTCGTTGCTGCCTTCACTGCCTCGAGGAAAGCGCCTCTTGCCGACCAAACGGCTTCTTTTCTTTCATCCGTATCAATGATAAAGACATCAAGAGCACCTTCTTCAAGGCAGATATTAGCTACCTTCTCGTAATCCTTTTCAATGTCTTCCGTGCTGTTGCCATCAAACGTTAACAAAAGATAGGCATCTGAAGAATTATCGGGGAATTTTTTGCCCAGAAATTCTTCGGCAGCTAGAATAACTTCTCTCTGCATAAATTCTATGGCAGTGGGTGTTGCCTTTGATTTAATAATCTTGGGAACAGTACTTATTGCCGTATCAAGATTCGGGAAGGGTATTAACAAAGAGATCGCTTTCTTTGGGAGTGGAATAAGTTTCAAGATTGCTTTGGTAACGATACCTAATGTTCCTTCAGAGCCGCAGATTAAATCTTTGATGCTGTAGCCGGAAGAATTCTTGACGACTTTTCCACCCACATTAATGACGTCTCCGTTGGGAAGAACGATTTCGAGCCCTCTGATATAGTCTCTTGTAACTCCATACTTGACAGCTCTCATTCCACCAGCGTTCGTATTGATATTACCCGCTATGGTCGCCGATTTTTCGCCGGGATCTGGTGGATAGAATAAATCAAATTCTTCAACATATTTACTAATTTCCATTAAAAGCACACCGGGTTCAAGGGTTAAGGTTAAGTTTTCCTCATCGATTTCCAGTATTTTGTTCATCCCGCACATGTTGATCATAATTCCACCGAAAATTGGCACGGATGCCCCCACCAGTCCTGTTCCCGATCCTCTAGCTACCACCGGAATCATGTTTTCAGAGGCGTATTTCATGATTTTTGACACATCGTCGGTTGAAAGCACTTCAACTAACACATCAGGCATTCTGCTAATTCCACCCAATTCATCATGACTGAAATCTTCATTGATATTTTCTCCCGTAAAAACTCTATCTTCTCCTAAGACCGACACTAAAAACTCAATATCCTTAACATCAAGCGTTTTATAATCGTTCATGAAATCTCCTCCATGTTTCTTAATATATCCGATGGCTAACCGCCACTAAATCTCCCACTTCTTAAGTTGAAATAAGTGTTTATCGAGCACAAACCTCGGCTCTTGAGTTTTTAATATCTTCAATTAACTGGGGAACGATCTCATAAATATCTCCAACGACTCCATAATGAGCAACGTTAAAAATTGAAGCATTAGGATCTTTATTTACGGCAAATATTCGCTCTGAACTGTTCATTCCGGCAGCAAACTGAACTGCGCCTGAAATACCGAGAGTAATGATTAGCTTTGGCTTAACCGTTCTACCCGATAGACCTATTTGCTTTTTAGCATTTAACCAACCCGATTCAACTAAGGGTCTTGTCCCTGCAATTTGAGCGTTCAGAAGATTGGCTAATTCCTCAATCATGGCCAGATCTTTTTCTGACTTTAAGGCTCTGCCAACGGCTATTATGACTTCGGCGTCGGATATATTTTCTTCAACTTCTTTTATCGTAACTTTTAGAACTTCAATATGAGACGTTAATTTTGCTCTGTCTAATTCACAAACAGTAATCTTGCCACTTGGCTCGCATTGTTTTTCAGGAGCATTCATAACCTTATATCTCACCGTTGCCATTTGTGGTCTTGTGTTAGGACAGACAATTTGTGCCATGATATTGCCACCGAAAGCGGGTCTGATCTGAACAAGATCTGTATCAGACTTCATTTCGAGCACTGTACAATCTGCTGTTAAGCCGGTTCTAAACCTGGCAGCTACTCTTGGTGCTAGCGAACGACCAATAGTTGTCGCTCCAACCAGTAAGGAAGATGGTTTTATCTTATTAACGAAGTCTTCAAAAGCTGCTGTATAAGGTTCTATTCTGAAATGGTTCAATTCTTCGTAGTCATAGACAAAGACTTCATCTACTCCATAATGAAGTAATTCTTGAGCTTTATCCGTAATATTGTTTCCTATAAACACGCAGTAGACAGGGAAGTTAACCACTGCGGCAAGTTCTTTTGCTTTCCCAATAAGTTCCATGGTTACTGGATGTATTTCCCCTTCTACGTGGTCTACATAGACTCCAATACCCTTCCATAAACTCTTATCAACCTTAGCGACCTCTTCTTCAATAAATTCCATGACACCTTTAGGTCCCTTTTTGACACAAATCTTGCACATTTTGCAACCAGCATTAATTTCTATAATCCCGTTATTATTTTCAATAGCCTCAAATGGGCAAACATCCATTAGTTCTTGAATATTTGCTTCATTAACTTTATCCTGGTGACAAATTAACTTGCTCATCTGACTACCTCCGTTTCTTTAGACAAACTTTAAGTGTTTGAGTTTTTCCATTATTTTTGAACTGAGCTGCGCCCCAGTACCTGTCCATGTTTCTCTGTCGTTATTAACAGAGGGGGGAAAGATTCTTTCAACCTGGGTTGGTGAACCAGAAAGTCCATATCTCTTTTCGTCTTGATCTGCAAAATCATTTAAGGTTATAATTTTAATCTCTCTATCTTTGGTACTTACTTTTTTCTTGTAGGATGGCAACCTTGGCTGAAAAATGTCTTTTTCTACGGTTAAAAGACATGGGAATTGAATTTCAGCTATTTCAACCGTATTGGGCATGTCCATTTCTACGACAACTGATTTTTCTTTTAATTCGATTATTTTTAAGACGTTAGCTATATGTGGTATTTCCAGATACTCAGCCATCTCCGGACCTACTTGAGCGGTATCTCCGTCGGTCGTCTGCTTTCCACAGAGAATAAGATCGAAATTCCCCAGCTTTCGAACCCCTTGCGAAATCGTGTAGGAGGTTGCCAGAACGTCAGCTCCCGCAAATTTTCGATCTGATACCAAAGCTCCTTCGTCTGCACCCATCATAAATGCTTCTTTTATGACGTCTTTAGCTTGTGGTGGTCCCATACTTATAACTTTAATCGTTCCACCCTTTTGTTCCTTAATTCTCAAGGCTGTTTCAATGGCATAAAGATCATAGAGATTCATTTTCGAATCTACCCCATCTCTTTTTAAAACACCGGTTATTGGATCAACTTCAATTTTCGAAGTCCCTGGAACTTGTTTAATACAAACTAAAATTTCCATAACTGAACCTCCTGTATTTTATAGTAGTTGTATTCTAAATTAATCGTATACTTTAATTATATTGGTCTGACCGCCTGACCTGTAATAATTTTATAATAACATAAGCTTCCGACTTGTACAAAGGAAATATATTGACAATTTTTTCTCCACAAGACGTTGTTTGCTCACTCAGGATATACTGAATGGGTGCACGGATCGTACCCCCGCGGTGGAGCAAATAAATGACTTGGGCGTG
This sequence comes from Desulfosporosinus sp., assembly GCA_031292095.1. Classification (GTDB taxonomy): domain Bacteria; phylum Bacillota; class Desulfitobacteriia; order Desulfitobacteriales; family Desulfitobacteriaceae; genus Desulfosporosinus. Next base: position 2,906 of record JARLHU010000177.1, on the reverse strand, counting down.
TCATTATCAATGATCTATCATCGTCTTTCTAGTAACATGCACAAATTTAAGCGTAAATTCGAGTATCTTATGTTTATCAATAATGTTAAACTAATTCAAAGAGGGGGGTTTTGATCGCATGATTAGACAAGCAGTTGAAAACGATTTATGCCAAATTTTAGAAATTTACAACGATGCTATCTTAAATACTACAGCTATATACACCTATAACGTTCAGACCCTTGAGGACAGAACGTTATGGTTTCGCAAGAAAAATGAGGATAAATTTCCCGTCCTTGTTTCTGAGGAAAATCACAAAGTAATCGGATTTGCAACATTTGGTTCGTTTAGGGCTTGGCCAGCCTATAAATATACGATTGAGCATTCAGTTTATGTACATAATGGCTATCGGCATCATGGGGTTGGTACTGCGCTGATAAAAGAAATAATTAAAATTGCGGATGAAAGAAAGTTTGCAACCATAGTCGCTGGCATTGATGCCTTTAATGAAAATAGCCTGAAATTACATCGGAAATTAGGTTTCGAATACGCTGGGACAATAAGAAGGGCTGGCTTTAAGTTTGGTAAGTGGCTTGATTTAGCCTTTTATCAAAAAAATCTCCCCGGCCCTGAAAATCCAATTGATGGTTAAACCCTCAACAAAAAAAAGCCTCGTCCAACGACGAAACTAGTTTTCTTCAACATGGACCTGTCTCTAAGCAAATACAAGGCGACATCGGAAAAATCGTATAAAAAACCGTCCCATCTTCTCCTGTTTCAAACTCAAAAATTGCTTTATGCCTTTGGGCTATTCCTATAGAAATAGCTAGTCCAAGGCCTGTTCCAGTTTCTTTTGTGGTGAAAAAGGGAGTACCAATTTTCTCTTGTATTTCTTTTGGAATTCCCGTTCCATGATCTTTGATGGCTAATACGACTCTATCTTCATTTACATAAGTGCTAATGATAACTTTTCCGTTTTCCGGAGTGACCTCCAAGCCATTCCGTACAAGGTTCAAAACAAGTTGTTTTATTTCATTTTCGTTGAGCATGATCTCCGGTAATACTTTAAGATCGAAAACAACTTCTTTATTGTTACTAAAAGCATCTGCTTGAAGCATAGGAAATACTTTATTGATTACCGAATTGAGGTTATTAGGTTTAGTATTATCCAGGTTTGCTTTAGCCAACGATAGAAAATCCGTAATGATTTGATTGGCACGGTCAATCTCGGAAACCATCAAATCCAGATACTCTTTGTCTTGTTCATATTTAGACCTTGACCCAAACATCTGCAGAAATCCCTTGACAGTAGTGAGCGGATTTCTTATCTCATGACTGATTCCAGCTGCCAGTTGCCCTATAAGATTAAGTCTTTCTAAACGAGCAAACTCTTGCTGTTGTCGTTTTAAGGCGGTAATATCTCTGAAGAAAACTGTCAATCCTTCCTCAAATGGATAAGCATGATATTCATAGTATTGATCAGGCATGGTAAAGCCCTCAGCTTCCCAATGCATAGATTCATCTTTAACCATCGCTTCTTGCAATTTATCGTAAGTTAATGTCCCTATTTTCTGAGGGAATATATCCCAAATATTTTTTCCTAAGAGATCTGTCTGATCATCCCAAATAACCTTTTGGGTTTCGTTGTTAACGAACGTAAACTGCCATTTGCAATCTATTGCATAAAAACCATCAGAAATCCCTTCCATAATATTGTTTATTTGACGTTTTGATGATTCTAATTCTAAATTAATCTGCTTTAGGCCTTCAGTGAAACAACTAATTTTATCCAAAATAGGTCTTAATTCGGGCAATTTAATTAAAATATGTTCGTGTTTGCTATTATCATTATTAATTATCATGTTACAAAATTTGTCCAAGTACAATTCAATCTGTTTTATATGCTTTCTAATAATAAAAATAATTAATACTGATAGGCTTAAAATTAATATTACGATTAAATTCAATTCGTTAAAGGATAATGATACATAATCAACATTCTTCGCATAGGCCCAAACATAGCCTACTATTTTTCCCTTATCGTAGATTGGTAGATTAACCCTAACCTTTTTATTATTTAAAAAATCATTAAGTTCGTTTTTTGATCCCATTAGAGAACGAATTTCATTAACTGAAATATCGGTTTCGCCTTGACTTCTAACTATTAAATCTAATCCAATATCATAATAGCCAATTAAATCATCATTTTTATCATCAATTATTGCATGAATAATAGCATTTGTCTTTGCTATTATTTGGTTTTTCGTCAATATTTTATCTGTTTTCAATTCTTCAATAGAGAGAACTTGAGATTGGATTTTCGATTGTGCATTTGAGGCACTTAATAATAAATTATAATTAAATCTTAGAACCTGCTTCTGCCAAAAATTTTGTCCGTATAAAAATATGAAAATAATAAGAAAAGCAAAGATACTAAATATGACTTTAGATAAAGTTAATTGAATAATGGTTTGTTTATTTAGGACGTTTTTGAGGTTATGAATCATTTGGCCATCCTCCAACTGCCACCCCGAAAGCTAACAATCTATATCCCAAGTTTGGCGACATTTATTTCCAAACCCAGTGATAGCAAGGGCTCCAGGTCTTATTCTAAATATTGTAGTCCCAAATAATTAAGAATTTAATACCATTTAAGCCTTATACCATGTGGGTTTGTGGTACAATTGGCGTAGTTTTTCATTTATCGGATACAGAATAGGATTTGAGCTTAACAAATTTAGTTAATCACCTAAATTATGTAATAAGGTGTAATAGAAACTCTTGAATTCAACCCACTTTAAGCCCAAATGTTGTAAATAAGGTTCTGTAAGTCGGCAGAGAATAGGTAGTAGTCCCAAATATTCATTTTGGGGACGCTGCAACCCTTGCTGTGCCTAGTGATGGAAAATTATGTCGCCAAACTCGGG
>JARLHU010000176.1 GCA_031292095.1 Desulfosporosinus sp. | reverse complement strand
TGAGCGATAGAGCAACGGTCTGATGCGTCAACCGAAGGTATCATGACCCAAATATCGTAGTTAGCATTTCTGCTAACTTAGTCTGGTGAACTTAGCTCCGTTTCAGAAGCCTCTATCCCTTTAGGGTAGCGGGTAGTTCACTTTGTTCCTGCTCCATATCTGGAATAGGAAAAAGTATTGAGAATGTTGTACCTTTAGGACTAGAATCAATACGTATTTTCGCGTTATGAGATTCTGCTATTTTGTAGCATGATGCCAATCCTAACCCAGTCCCAGTATCTTTAGTTGTAAAGAAAGGTGTTCCTAACTTTTTGATATTTTCTTGTAGGATACCACACCCTTCATCCGCAATCTCAAGCACCACCTTGCAATCCTCAATATAACTTTTTATGGTCAGGGAACCACCTTCCTCCATCGCTTCAAGTCCATTGCGAGTTAAATTAAGAACCAATTGAAAGATCTCTTTTCTATTAAGTTCGAGGTTAGGAATCTCCTCTGGAATAAAACAAATTTGTTTATTCTGAGTAAAAGTATCCGCTTCTAAAATAGGATATAAATTATTGATAATGTCGTTAAGGTTTTGTGATTTCAGATTAACTTGTTTTGTCTGAACCAAGGAGAGGAATTCTGTAATAATTGAATTTGCACGATCTATTTCAGAAACCATCAGATCGAATGTTGGCTTCTGATCAACATATTCAGATTTTTCGCCCAACAGTTGAAGGTAGCCACGTACCGTAGTCATGGGATTCCTTACTTCATGTGCGATACCTGCCCCCAATTGTCCCACAAGATTGAGACGGTCAAATCTAGCCATTTCTTTTTCTGCTATCTTACGACTTGTAATATCATGGAAATAGCAGGTTAGTCCACTTTCCGCAGGATAAGCACTTATCTCTAACCATTTATTACCCAAAGCTTCGGAAACAATTTCAAAAGTAGCTGACTTCTTTTCATTCATAACTTCATGATAATGTTGCAGTGCGGTATCATTAACTTTAATTACTTCAGTAATTTTTTTGGACAACAACTCATCCTGAGATTTTCCGAAGGCAATTTCTCCTGCACGATTTATATAAGTGAACTGCATGTCTCGATCTATGGCAAAAAAACAATCTGTCATACTTTCAAGAATAGAAATTGTCTCTTCTTGAGCTTTAATTAATTTTTCACTCGCTGATTTTTGTTCAATAATGTCGCGGTTGAGTTTTTCATTGGCATGTTTTAGTTCCTTTGTACGTTCCTCTACTAATCTTTCAAGATTATCGTTTTTGTCTCTGAGTTCATCTTCTAAATTAAATCTATACATTGCTTCCCCAATTAATGGAGCTACTTTTTCAATAAACTCTGCAAATTCTAAAGGGAACTTCCCCTCCTTTTCATCTGCAAGATGAATTACTCCGAGAACTCTATCAAGATATCGTATAGGAATTATTGCAACAGACTTAAAACCTACTTCTAGACACTTACCTCTAAATCTTGATTGTTCTTTCGCTGACATTTCACAAACAAACTTAATTGTACAGGCACATTGATTATTTTTAACAAGGAGCCAATTCTCTGATTCCATGAATTCTTGACTATAACCAACAAAGGATTCATAGGGAATATAACCATCCTCATTTAATACCCTTATCCCAGTACAGCGACAATCAATCCATTCTTTAAGTAGTATTATTACTGCATCAAGATATTCTTTTCTATTAGTTTTTTTAATAAACAGTTTCAGGAGTGTATTGGTTTTACTTAGTTCATCCTCTATTTGCTTACGTTTTGTAATATCATGAATATTCATCCTTGTATAAAACCTCATTTACAAAGAATTTTCCGATATATTAGAATTCTCTGTTAAAATAATATTTCCTTTAGATATATTTCTGATATATTGTCACATTAGGTCACTCGCAAATTTAATTTCCGTATCAAGCATTATAGAACGTTTCTTAGCATTTGTCTGATACGCCGACCCCTTAACTGATCTGAAACGTGAGTGAGTATAAATACCATATGTCTAGTTATAATATATCAATTAGCATTGATTTTTTTATCATATCCTTTTAATTTTTAAAACCTGTTTTTATTTGAGCTTAAATGATAGAATATGGGATTGAATATTTTGTTAATAACCAATAATTTCAAAATAAGGAGTGTAGCAAATGACTATTGAATCATTTATCAATTTTAATGGAAACTGTCGTGAAGCAGTAGAGTTTTACGCACAGGTTTTCGGAGCTGAAAAACAGAGAATCATGACCTTTGGTGATGCTCCACCTGACCCAAAGTTTACCCTTCCAGAAGAAGCGAAAAATTTAATAATGCAAACACAGCTTAACATTAATGGAAGTAATATAATGTTTTCTGATGTTTTTCCTGGTATGCCTTTAGTTGTTGGAAACAATATAAACCTTACAATACTCAGTAAGGACATTGATGAAATTAAATCTTTATTCAATAAGTTAAGAGTAGATGGCACTATAGGCATGGATCTTCAAGAAACATTCTGGAGCAAATGCTATGGATCATTAATAGATAAATTTGGTATTCCTTGGCAATTCAATCACTGTAGTCCAATGGAATGTAATTCTTAAAAATATTCGCTAGAGTTAAAAGGATACAGGATATGGAACTATTTCAAAAGAAGGTTTCGTATCCTGTTTTTGTCTAAATACATATGATGATCCTAAGACACAACAAGGTGGTTATGATGATGCTAAAAAGCAGCGAAAATCATAACCACCCTACAAATACTCAAACACCCCTTAAACCCTTGCAATCCCTGTGTTTATGCCCCTTCTACCCTACTCCCACTCGATCGTTCCGGGAGGTTTTGAGGTAATATCATAAACAACGCGGTTAACCCCTTGAACTTCGTTCACAATTCGCGAGGAGATGCTTGCCAAGAGGTCGTACGGGAGCCTTGCCCAATCTGCTGTCATGGCATCTTCACTGGTGACCGCTCTCAGGATAATGGGATGCTCATAGGTACGGCTATCCCCCATGACGCCAACGCTTTTGATTGAGGGCAGAACAGCAAAACTCTGCCACAAATCCCGATACATTCCAGCACGACGGATTTCTTCTAAAATGATAGCATCCGCTTCCCGTAGCATATCCAGCTTCTCACGAGTTACTTCACCGAGAATACGAATTGCCAACCCTGGTCCAGGGAACGGTTGACGCCAAACGATCTCCTCACTCAGTCCCAGTTCAACGCCTAGTTCGCGCACTTCATCTTTAAAGAGCATCCTCAACGGCTCGATCAGTTCAAATTGCATGTCCTCTGGCAAACCACCAACATTGTGATGGCTTTTAATTGTTTCTGCGGTATCCGTCCCGCTCTCCACAATATCCGGATAAAGCGTCCCTTGAACTAAGAAATCGACCTGACCAAGCTTCAACGCCTCCACTTCAAAAACGCGAATAAACTCATTGCCGATTGCCTTACGTTTCATTTCGGGATCTGAAACGCCGGCGAGCTTTTGCAAAAATCGTTCATGGACATCCACAAACACCAAATTTAATTGGAACTGTTCCGTGAAAATCTTTTTAACCTGTTCCGCCTCATTTTTACGCATGAAGCCATGATCAACAAAGACGCAAGTCAATTGATCCCCCACCGCTCGGTGCACAAGTGCTGCCGCCACCGAAGAATCCACTCCACCGCTCAAGGCACAAAGGATGCGCCCCTTACCGACCTTGGCCCGAATAGCTGCGACTTGTAACTCGATAAAGGACTCCATCGTCCAGTCCCCAACGCATTCACAAATATCGAAGAGGAACTTTTCTAACATCGCTTGCCCATCCGGAGTATGTTTCACTTCAGGATGAAACTGAACACCATAGAAATGTCGCTGTTCATCCATCATGGCTGCAATGGGAGTATTCCAAGTATGGGCGGCGACTACAAAACCCTCAGGTAATTTATGCACGGAATCACCGTGACTCATCCAACATGGGCGCTCTCCGCCCAAGTTTTTCCACAAATCTGTGGTTATATCAACCGTCAGCATTGCATTTCCATACTCACTAGCTTCGGGATGTTCTACGCTTCCCCCTAATTGCACAGTCATCAGCTGCATCCCATAACAAATCCCCAAGATAGGAATCCCTAAGTTATAAATCTCAGGGTCCACTTCAGGCGCATTGAGCTGATTGACGCTTGCCGGTCCACCCGAGAAGATAATCCCCTTGGGTTGGCGATCCCGGATCTCCTCAATCGAAGTTTTATAAGAAACCATTTCTGAATACACATGGGCCTCCCGCACACGGCGAGCAATGAGTTGATTATATTGTCCTCCGAAATCCAAAACCAATACGACTTCCTTAGGCACTTCTTATCATCACCATTTCTTTCTAATATTATTGTCTATATTTCTCCGTCAGTTGAGATAAATGCAACAACGTCACAATGTCCCCCTTCGTACCAAGCCCCGTCGACCCAAGCCCTGAGGAAGTTTCTTGGCCTAGAGAACACACAAAGCGCATTTGCGTCGATAAACGCAAACAGCGTCATAGTGCACCCCGTCGACCCATGCCCAGAGGAAGTTTCTTAGCTTAGTGAAGCACTTTAGCGGAATTGCGTCAATGAGCGCAGGCGATAAGGCGTTAAGAAACACAACGGTTCACATGCGACGGAACAGGATGTTCCTAGTGTCGAATGCGCCAAGGATGGCATAGCATTCGACCAGAAAGCCAAGAGGTTTTGTGTTTTAGCCTTATCGTCAAGCGAATAGCAATGCAGCGTGTGCGAACGTGCTAAGAAACTTCCTCCCACCTACTCATAGGCTTCTTGTTTTAAAACACCGACGTATGGCAAATTGCGATACCCTTCATTGAAATCCAAACCATACCCTACAACAAATTCATCGGGAATCGTAAATCCATTGTAATCCGGAAAAACATCCACTTGCCGTCGGGTGGCTTTGTCGAGTAACGTAACCACTTTTACGCTGAGAGGATTTCGAGCTGTTAAGTTTTCTTTTAGATACTTTAAGGTCAATCCCGTATCTACGATATCCTCAATAATCAGAATGTGGACATCTTCGACACTACGTTCCAAATCTTTGAGAATCCGCACAACGCCGGAAGACTGAGTTGACGCGCCATAGCTCGATAGCGCCATAAAATCATAGGCCAACGGCAATTTTATTTCACGGATGAGATCCGCCATAAAAGGAACGGAACCTTTCAAGATCCCAAGAACCAAGATACTTTTCCCTTCGTAATCTTGTGTAATTTCTGCCCCAAGTTCAGCGACGCGCTTTCTCAATTCTTCCCGTGAAACCAGCACTTTTGCAATATGTTCTTCCATTAAATAAGGGCACCTCCACCATACGTTGCATCATCGGATAAAGTTATGCCAAAACTATATCAGAGGCTTGTCCATTGTGCAAACGAAAAAATTAGCGAGGCAGGCTATTACCCACTAATGGGTATATACCTGCCTCTTTACACTCCTTCAAATCATCCTCTTTAGATATCCGGTGCCTGTATATTTATCTTCTTTCCAATATCCTTAAACTCAAGTGTCATAGTCATGGGGTCGGACTTGGCTTTATTTTTCGCTTCGATCGTCACTTTAACGAGCATTTTGTCTGACTTACGAATATAAAGCGTGTACTGAAAATCTGTCCAAAATACCTCCATCATTTGATTCTGCACACTGGGTGTTAAATAACAAATCCAGACTTTTTCTCCATTAACGTTTCCTTGACCGCTAAGCATCACCTCTCCAAGTTCTTTCATTTGAAGCGAAGATAAGGGGTTGAGCTCCGCCAGAAAGACTTCCTGAGCTGCTGGGGCATTCGCAAACCGGATCCACTTCTTGTTAAAAGGATCTTTGCTGTAGGTAGAATCTCCGATTTTGATCATCTCTACTTCGCTTCCCGTCATCTGCCCCAAGATCCGAGTATTCCCACCACTTTTTTCCCCTTGGATCTGAGTGAGTACCCGATCTTTTCCCTCGACCCATTGATGCTGAGTTAAACTGTAGCGAAAAGAGGTCGCTGCTTTCAGTTGATCTAAGCCGTGTGTGACTAACTCAGTAGGGTCTGGCTGCCATAAAGAGCGTCCGAGAAGTCCCCCCATCAACACGATGCTAATTCCGATGAATAACCATAATCCTCTTTTCTTCATATCATGCCTCCCTGGCGGAGTTCTTAACATACTAATATGTGTAATTAGCTTGCCCTATTCCACTTATGCCGTAACAAAAAAGTAAAAAAAGACTCTCACCGTTACTGATGAGAGCTGAGTTAAGGAGGTTGTTAGGAATGATATGCCCTGATAGCGGTCACAATGCTAGGTCAAGTGGGTTGGTAATATCTACAAAGAAAGATAAGTATTTTTTTCCATATTGTACCACACGCCCAAGCTGTAGCATAGAATGTACTATCTCTAGACAAAGGAGGAACTGCACATGGCATTTGGCGCTGTTGATGGAGTTGGTTGCGGAACAGAACGTAGGTTTGGTGCTGGAATTGCAGTGGTTGTCGTAATTATTCTTCTGCTCATCGCTATGGGAATTGTATTTTAATTTGAAAGGAGGAATTTTTAATGTTCGGATTTGGTAGAGCATGTTGTTGTCCTCGCCCCATTTACCCGATCGCCCCTGTTGCCCCAATTGTTGGTCGTGGGGTCGGTGTAGGGATTATTGCTGTTGCTATTTTAATCCTTATCGCTTTAGCTGTCATCTTCTAAGAAATTAATGCAACAGAGGGAAAAGTGCACTCGTAATGACGGAAAAGAATAAAGGGTGCAGGTATAGCACCCTTTATTCTTTAATTTAATATAATATAATAATGAACCCAGAACCCAGCTTACATTATGTTATGCAAAACTTTCTTTTTTGGAGGAATAGAAATGAATAAGTTAAAACGCATTTCTAAAGTCTTTGCATCAGCAGAAGAAATTCCTTTTGACGACTCCTCCAGGATTATTTTAATGAGTGATGTCCATAGGGGTGACGGAAGCTGGTCAGATGATTTTTCAAAGAACCAAAATCTATATTTTGCTGCCCTAACCCATTACTATCATGAAAATTATACGTATATAGAGATTGGGGATGGCGACGAACTTTGGAAGTATAAAAACCTTTCTGACATTATATATGTGCATAGCGATGTATTTTGGCTTCTTTCAAAATTTTTCAATGAGAATAGGCTTTATTTAATTTTCGGAAACCATGATATGGTCAAGCGAGATGATAAATTTGTAAAAAACAACTTGTACCAATATTTTGATGAACAAGAGAAAAAGTATCTACCGTTATTCGAGAATATTAAGATCCATGAAGGGTTGGTTTTAAGGCATACGGTGACAGATCAAAAAATTTGCTTGATCCACGGGCATCAAGCAAGTTTCTTAGATTATGACATGTGGAGAGTAAGAAGATTTCTAGTTAGGTATCTATGGAGGCCACTTGAGTTATTCGGGGTAAATGATCCGACAACTCCAGCCAAGAATTATGATAAAAAAGATGCGATCGAAGAGAAACTGACGGAGTGGGTAATACGAGAAAAACATATGCTTATTGCCGGCCATACTCATAGGCCTATGTTTCCTGAAGTGGGTCAACCTCTATATTTTAATGATGGCAGCAGTATCCACCCTCGCTGTATAACAGGAATCGAAATCGCAGAGGGTGCTATTACACTTGTCAAATGGGATGTCAAAACAAAGAATGACGGTACATTATTCATAGGCAGAGAAGTGCTGGCCGGACCAAAAAAATTAAAAGATTACTTTTATCAAAGCCTTGAATAGGTTAGCCCCTGCCCTCAACTAATAGGCCTTGAACCAAATCCCCCCCGTTCCGTCATAGTTTACGCCATAAGAAATCATTGGTTTAGTATCGCCAGGTTTCACTAAAAAGACGACCCAGCCTTCATTTGAGGCGCCTTTATAAAGAGTTGTATCCAGTTGGGGGTCTGGTTCAACTTCCACCACTTGATCGTATACTTTACCCTCCTGCGACACAAGATTAAAATCCGATTTTCCGACCACGCTTAAGGATTTCCCTCCATCGACATCTAATAATTTGAAACTGATTTTCGCCAATAAATATTCATAACCCAACTTCGGTGGATCATTGAGCGCGTAGGCATTTTTAATCATAGTCCCTGCCTGAGCACCCCGGATAATTTGTTCCACGGTTACATTAGCCGTAAAAATGATGTCCGGACTATTTACTACAACCGTTTGTAAGACATTTAAGGAAACAGGATTTGCAAGTGACGATAATGTTGGAGCCGTCCGTTTATTGGGACTTGCGCTTAAAGGCATTGTTAAATTTTGGTCTTTAGTCGCCTCAAAATCTTCATAGGGGATAGCAAAATTTAAATCTTGGCCATCTGTTAAACCAGCAGTCGTTATCCCGATGACTTCACCTTGTTCATTGATTAGAGCTCCTCCACTACTTCCCGGAGATATTGGCGCAGAAATCTGAATATAGGTCTCTCCATTGACCACCCTATGAGTAGTACTGATTAACCCATCAGAGATTGTATCTTCTAGACCCAGCGGATTTCCTAAAGTATAAATTTTATCGCCGATCTGAGCTGAACTTGCTAAATTAAATTTTGCAGGTTGTAGATCTTTGGCATTTACTTGTAAAACAACGGCATCATATTTAGGATCATAGCCGGAAATATTTGTCACATCTAATACTCTACCATCAGGGAGTGTTACCTTTGCGCTTGTTGCTCCATCGATAACATGATAATTAGTAAAAATCTTACCGTCACGGGTAGCTATTACACCGCTTGCATACCCTAATTCATTACCATTGCCATCCAACACCTCAATAGCAACAATTGAGGGTTTGAGCAATTGAGCTATTTCTCGGGCACTATAATCCTTGTTCAGACCAGAAGAATTGTTTTGTGTTGAGTCACTCAATCCTTGAATCAGAGTATCTGAAATAACCCCTGTACCTCCAAAAATATAAACATCATTGGCATTGGTTAGGCGTTCTTGATAATAATCTTTTGTAGCCTTAGTCGGACTATTATTGACCAGAATAATTGGCTCAGATATCTTAGCAGCATAAGCCGCTCCGGTTAAAGCATCTGCAAACCCTTCACCAGTTGTTATACACATACTAGCAGAATTGAAATTACTGTTAAATTCCTTGTCTATAGCTATATTCCGTTCATATTTGTCTGCTCCAACAATTCTTTCTTGATTCGGGAATTGATTAAAAACGTTATCCTTGATTATGCTCGAATCCCCGATTACATAAGTTTTATCAACTTTGAGCGTGGAAATATAGGTCTTAACAGAATCCGGCAAATAATCTTTGGGAACCAAAATAATTGGGATTTGTTTGGTTCCGGCAATTGGAGCAATTGATAAAGCATCGGAGTAATCTTCCCCGGTAGTAACAATTAACTCTGAAGGCGTATTTATTTGTTCGGCTATTTTTACCGCAGTCTCATATCTATCTTGCCCGGCGAGACGAGTTGGCGTTATTCCCATAGCTTGTAATTCAGTTTCAACAGACGTAGAAATGACACCAGTCCCACCAATAACAAAGACATGCTTAACTTGTAAATCAGTTAAGGTTTGCTTTGTGACATCGGGCATACTTCTGGTATCTGTCAATAAGATGGGTGCATTATATTTTTTAGCCAAAACGACTGCTGCTAAAGCATCTGGATAATTCTCGCCATAGGCTAATACCGCATAATCGGATTGTGTCCATCCCTTTTTGGCAATCGCTTGGGCAGTTGCATATCGATCTGCACCTGCTAATCGAGTTACTATAGCTGATGAATCGGCAAAAGTCTGTATAGAGAAAGAGAATGTGATAATAAGGGTAAGTAATAAACTTATTATTTTCTTTTTGATTGGCATAGTCCTTTTCTCACCTCCGTTATTTTACCAAGTAATTGTACCACTATGGGCCTGTCCAACGGAAGCAAAGTCGATAATATTATTACAAATGAGAAATATATTACTCGACAAAGGAACAATGCTTGAAATAAGAAGCAGCGCTCTCGAAAACTACTCGTACCTTAAGGCATCAATGGGATCCATTGCAGCAGCTTTTCTTGCTGGGAAGACTCCAAAGATGATGCCAATTGCAGCAGAAAAGCCGAAAGCAACCAGAACGGAGGTCATCGAAATACTGGTGCTCATCTTCAACGCCGTCCCTGCAAGGCTAGATCCGCCATAACCGAGGACAATGCCGATTCCTCCCCCTAAGACACTGAGCACGACCGCCTCAATAAGAAACTGCAACAGAATATCCATGCCTTTAGCCCCGATCGCTTTCCGAATCCCGATTTCTCGTGTTCGTTCGGTCACAGAAACGAGCATAATATTCATGATTCCGATTCCTCCAACCAATAAAGAAATACCGGCAATTCCACCTAGGAGCATGGTCAAAGTCTGAGTTACTCCTGTCATGGTTGCTAACATATCGGCTTGATTCTGAACTGTGAAGTCATCGGCTTTGCCAGTTTGAATCTTATGGGCTTGATGCAAAGCTGCCGTAATCTCATCTTGCGCCGTTTGCATAACGTCCGCAGAAGAAGCCGATACCAGGATATTACGCAACGTTTTCTTCCCAATTAGGCGCTCTTGAACGGTCGATATTGGTGCGGTGATCATATCGTCACTACTCTGAAACCCGGTTGATCCTGTGGCCGTTGTCACCCCAATCACTTGAAAAGGTACATTGTTGATTTTAATAGTTTTCCCAATGACTGAAGCATTCGCGTCACCCATAAGGTTAGTAATCACTGTCGGGCCGAGAACAGCGACTCTTGCACTACTATCCACGTCCTCTTGTGTAATAAAACGTCCACTAGTTAAAGTAACATTTTTAATTATTTGATAATCCTGGTTAGTTCCATTGATACTTGTGGAAGTGTTTCCTGAGCCGATGACCACTTGCGCATTGGTACTCGAAACTGGGGCTACTGCTTTCACAGCTGATCCAGCTGCCTGAATCTTGGTGACATCCGTCATGGTCAGGGTGGTTAAGCTGCCAGCCCCTCCTCTAACCCCTCCAGAATTCGACTGCCCCGAGCTGATCGTAAGAAGGTTCGAACCAAGTCCCTGAATTTGGGATGTTATCGATGCGGTTGCTCCGTTTCCGATTCCGACCATGGCAATGACAGCTGCTACACCGATAATCATCCCCAGCATCGTCAATGCCGATCTGAGTTTGTTCGCTTTTAAAGCCCTGAGAGAAATTCGAATACTTTCAAAAAAGTTCACTTAGCTGCTCCCTCCTCCTCGATGACGTGCGCATGAGCCTGACGTTGATTTTCTACTATTTCGTCCCCTTCAATATGACCGTCACGGAAACGCACAATCCTTTGGGTAAATTGCGCGATATCCGGTTCGTGCGTTACAATAATAATTGTATTTCCCGACGCATGCAAGCGCTGAAAGATCGCCATAACCTCTTCACTAGACCGACTATCGAGATTACCGGTAGGCTCATCCGCAAGTATAATCGAAGGGTTGGTGACCAGCGCACGGGCGATAGCTACCCGCTGTTGCTGCCCGCCTGAGAGTTCCTTGGGACGGTGATGAATCCGACTGCCCAGACCAACAGATTCTAACGCGGCAATGGCGCGTGCCCGCCTTTCTTTACCGCCCATCCCTGCATAGAGCATGGGGAGTTCCACATTTTCTACCGCCGTCGTACGGGCGAGAAGATTAAATCCCTGAAAAACGAAGCCGATCTTGCGATTGCGGATCACTGCCAAATCATCACCACTAGCTTTCGCCACATCAGTTCCGTCGAGGAAATACTCCCCTTCCGTTGGGGTGTCCAAACATCCCAAAATATTCATCATCGTCGACTTTCCGGAACCAGAGGGTCCCATAATGGAGACAAACTCACTAGCTCCTACGTGAAGGTCTACTCCGCTTAAAGCCGCAACTTGAATATCACCGTTCGCATATATTTTTTTTATCCCTCTGAGATCGATCAAATTACACCCCTCCCGACTTATCCAGCAAAGAAATTTAACTCAAAATTTCCACCCTAAGCTCAATTAGGAGGAGGACCACCATCACCACCGCCGCCCAATATAGAACTGGTCGCTTTGGTCGTCGAGGTCGTCTTGGAGGAACTAGTTCCGTTAACGATTTCTTGCCCTTCTTTCAAACCACTTTTGATTTCCACATTCGTTCCATCATCCAAACCGATTTCCACTGGGACATATTGAACATTTGCCGCTTGATCCACTTGGCCTGAGCTTTTTGCACTTGTCATTGCAGACACTATAACTTCTTTCTTATCACCAATGGTTTTGATCGCTCCGCTGGGAACGGTTAAAACATTCTTCACTTCTGCGACAATGATACTTACATTGGCATTCATCCCTGCACGTAGTAAATCGCTGGCTTGATCTACTGTCATCGTTACAGCAAACGTTGTAACATTTGAAACGGTGGTCCCTTGAATGGCAACTAAGCTGACGGCCCCGCTGATCTTTTGATCAGCGTTCGAGTCAAGGGTAATATCCACTTTCTGTCCCACTTTGACCTGAGCGATATCCGACTGAGCAATCGAGGCATTCACTTCAAGGTTATTACCCGTAGGAGTGATCGTAATAATTGAAGTAGTATCCGACTTTTGGCCTAGCTGAAGCGGCGCACTGACAACCACTGCGTCCACCGGTGCTATTATTTCAGCATTCAGCAGATCCTTTTGCGCACTGGCAAGCTGGACCTGAGCCGTGTTAATATCGGCTTCAGCCGAGGCAATGTTTCCCGATGTTGGACCTTGCTCCTGCAGAGCCAATTGAGCTTGAGCCGACGTTAAACCAGCCTGAGCAGAACGACATTGCGCCTGGACGGAAACTAACGCTTGAGCCGCTCCTCCATTTTGGGCATTCTGAACAGTCGTCAGTGCAACTAAGGCCTGGTTAAGTGCTGTGGACGATGCAGTAGTACCACTCTGCTGCGCCTTGGCATAATCATTACTAGCCTGTTGAACAACCGACTTGGCCAGTGAGACCTGGTTCGCTAAATAATTCGGCTCTGCATTCTGTTGAGCTGTGGTTAAACTCTGCTGCGCAGTGGCTACTCCCTGCTGTGCCAGAGCAACTGCCGACTGGGCCGAAGCGAGCGTTTGGGTATTAAATGATTCTTTAAGGGTTTGCAGTTTGGCCTGAGCTGACGTTACAGCTGCCTGCTGTTGTGTAACAGCCAGCTGAAGACTTGAATCATCTGTCTTGGCTAGCACTTGACCAGCCTTCACGGAATCACCCATCTTGACATTGAGTGCCACGATCTGTCCGGCTTGTGTAAAGGTTAAAGGAATCGAATGAGGGAAGCTTACCGTTCCGGTTGCGGTAATCACCTTGCTCACAGTTCCCATTTTTGCTTTCGCCGTGATGTTCGTGGTCACAGCAGGTTTAGTTGTAAAATGATTATAACCCCAGTAACCTCCTCCCAAGACCAGAACACTTACTACCCCGATGGTCACCCATTTTTTTCTAAACCATTTTTTATTCATACTCTTTCTCCTTTTCTTCTTCTTGCCTGCCAGATTACTCCATTCTAAGCAACAACCCTCAGAAATATTTTACCGACTTAATACCGATTTCAATTGAGTCTCCAAATCTTCTTTTACCGCGTTCACATTCCCCACGACCGTGCTCTGCGAAATATATGCTTTATCATATAGAAGGAAATTGTTGACCCCATCGAGCAAAGTATCGTTGGGTACAACCATTAATAACCCATTCTCCTTAGCCGCCAGGGAACCCGCCAATAGGGCTGAGGCATCTGGAGTGCCACCACTGACATCCTTCGGGGAAACGGCTGAAGAGGCAAAGAAAACAGGGTATTCGTCGCTTGCTGACTTATTTTCGAAATAATTCTCGCAGACCGCCTGTTCGGTATAATAACGATCACTGCCACCTAAGCGTGTCACAGAATAATTATTAGCTAACGTCGCCTCAAGGGCAGGGGTTACCACTCCCGTTCCACCAAGAATGAATATCTTTGTGGTCGCCCCAGATAAATATGTTTTGGTTTCCGCGGGCAAGTTTGAGCTGTCTGTGAGGAGTACGGGATACCCTTGTTCTGCTGCAAAGACACTGCCCACAATCGCATCAGGCTCCCCATACCCGCAGGCTAAATAAGCAGTCTGGGCTGGCCCAAGCAGTTTTGCTATCTCGGCAGCTGTGGTATAGCGATCGGTTCCGTCAATTCTGATAACGTTAAGTCCCTGACCTTTCAAGAGATTCTCGACCCCTGTACCGACCGCTCCGGCACCACCGATGATATAGATATTAGCAGCTTTCAAGCTCTTGATCTCGCTGAGCACTGCGTCGGGTAAGCTATTTGTCTCCGTCATGAGTATGGGGGCATCGAGTTTCTTGGACAAGGGAATAGCTGTCATGGCATCCACTAAAACGTCTTGTCTGGTTAGGATAATGTTTTGCGCGCTAGTCCATCCTTTCTGAGCTACAGCCACGGACATGCTGGGATTGTCAAAGATATTCGCTCCGATTCGGGGATTGGCGACATAGGTTGGCTGCACAGTCATACTTCCTACAACATCTCCTCCATAGAGAAAGTTGACTTGCCCAAGCCGAGTCGGCGTCATAGAAATATTGAACGTCCCGTCATTGAGAGTTGTGTACGTTTGGGAGGACCCAGCAATTCCTGATTCGTCGAGGGTCACTGTGGTCTTAGTTAACGGATTACCGTCGGAACCGCGCAAGGTTCCTGTAACTAAGCTCGGAGCGTTGAGAACTAGGGAACCGAAAGTTTTTACGGTTGCCCCTGCTCCGCCTGCCACAGCGAGAGAACCCACGACCTGACCGCCATGTTGAAAATACACGGTTCCCATCTCTGTCGGGGTTAGGGAGAAGTTACAGGTACCGTCCGATAGTGTCGTTAAACTCTGGTTACCTGCATCCACCGCCGAAGCATCGACCGTAATGGCCTTGCCTGCCAAAGGGTTACCGTTACTGTCGGCCAGTTTAACCTTAATCAGGCTGCTGGAATTCAAAACAAGGTTACCTTGCGCTGTTGCGACAGAACTAAGCACAGTAATCGCACCCTCAGAGGTATAGACCTTACCATACTGATTGAAGTTCTCTCGCACCGTTAACGTATAACAACCTGCTGACAACGGATTCAGCCCTGTTACAGAATAGCTACCATTGCTTCCACTGATTGGATAACTCTTGACAGTCCCATCGGACGCTGTTAGATCAGCCGTCAGATTTCCTGAAAACAGAAGATTAAACTGGTCATAGAGTCGGATATTGACCGTACTGACTTCCCCGGCAATGAGCGTTGAATCAGAGCTTGTCGAAAACACCAAGTTGGTTACCAATTGAGAATTTGCATCAGAGGTTGTGGTCGTGGTGGTGTTACCTGCAAGGGCAATCATTGGGCTTAAGGACACCATAGAAAATACCATCAGGCCAGCTGTGAAACTCCTTGTTACTCTACTAAAACGCATTAGATTTTCTCCCCTTACTGATTTATTCAGTCCCTTGAGACTCTTTGTTAGAATGCCAGTTCAAGACAATATCATTATGCAATAACAATCTGAAATAAGGCTGAGGGCTAGCTGAGGGCTAGCTGAAAGTCTCAAGCAATGATAATAATCAAATAATGCCTACTACCCGGAATGGCTAACATACTTGTTACCAAGCTCATAAATAAAGAGTCCTCTCACAAGTTCATTGAACTCATAAGAGGACTCCGTAAAAACTCTTTAAAAATTTGTTAGCAAAATGGAGTGTTTAAGTTTTACTGTTATTTAGCCGTTGCTAATTTCCAGTACTTACTAGTAACAGTGTCTTCGGAAATCACCGCTGGCTTTGTAAGTAAGCCATATTTCAAGGCAAGGTCTGCAGTCTGCTTGACGGCAGCCGGGTCGATATACCCAATATTAGCAGGATCAAAGCCTTGAGGAACCACCAGCTTGGCAACTTCTTTCGCCATATAGACCTGATGATCCAAGGATACACTTTGGTCAACATCATAAACGACTTTTCCAGCTGCTGCCGGATCAGCACAAGCTTCGGCCCAACCCTTGATCGAAGCTTTTAAGAAACGAACATAAAGGTCTTGATTCTTGGCAATCCAATCAGAATTGACGAACAAGCAGTCTTCTAACATGGCGACCCCAGCATCATTCATATTGATCACATGAAGGTCACTATCTTTAAGCCCTGATTCAAGCAGAAGACCATATTCATTATACGTCATGGCTGAAGCTGCATCGATTTCATTTTTCAGGAGTTGATTCATAGTATAATCCTGTTGCACCATCTTTAAATCAGTATCCTTGTTCAGGCCATTGGCTGCCAGCAGGGCGTAAATTTCATACTCATTGCCGCCAAACCAGGAACCAACTTTCTTACCTTTAAGATCTGCCGGACTGTTAATTCCCGTCGAAGCTTTCGAGACCAGCAACATTGCGCTTTTTTGGAAAATCTGTCCGACTTCAACTAAACCCCACCCCTTGGACTGATATTTCATTAAGCTGGAAACCCAGGTTACGCCGATATTCGCTGCACCATTATAGACCTGTTGTTCTGGAATAATATCGCTTCCACCAGGAACAATCTGCAGGTCTATTCCTGCATCTTTATAATACCCCTTAGCTTGAGCTACATAATAACCCATAAATTGAGATTGTGGTAACCATTTGAGTTGAAGTGTCACCTTGTCAAGTTTACCTGGCGTAGTTTTTCCTGCGTCCGTGCCCCCGGCTCCCGGAGCTGGAGTTGCTGAATTCCCGGAGCTGCACCCTGTCGCCGCCAGTAAGATCAACATGATGACCGCCACTAGACTCGTGAGTTTGCTTTTCTTCATAATTTTCCCTCCTATTTATTTATTTTTGTGAAGCGTGCCATTTGAGAGCATCGCGTTCTACCATTAAAATAATGCAATAAAGAATGACACCCGCCAGTGAAGCAACGACAATATAGGACCAACCCATCGCCATCTCAGCTTTACGAAGATTATCTTTGATCCCGAAACCCAAACCGGAAGTAGAGGACGCAAAGTATTCGCTAATAATGGCCGCAATAATCGAGGACGCAATATTTATTTTAGTCGCTGTAAAGAGATAAGGTAAGGAATTGGGCAAACGCAATTTTTTAAAGATGGTCCACTTATTGGCTGCTACGGAGTACATTAAATCGATGGAATGCGGTTTCAAATTATTTAAGCCACTATAGGCATTAAGGGCCATCGCCGCCATGCAAACGACTGTGACCACCCCAATTTTTTGTTCCATGCCTGTCGAAAACCATAAGTTCATAATTGGCGAAAGTGCTACAATCGGTACGGCATTAAGCGCTGTTACCACAATCATGCCACCGTATCCCCACTTGGGAAAAAATGTAGCAATGGCTGCAATCATAAACCCCAGCAACGAACCGATAATCAATCCAACTAAGGCCCCGGAGATCGTCACTCCACAATCCTTCAGTGCTTTATGCAAATTAGCCGCTAAAGCAGACGCAATTTCCGACGGAATCGGCAATTGAAAAGGCTTTAGATCGAGAATTTTATGAAAAACCCCGAATTGCCAGGCCAGAATTAGAACAATTCCAAAGGCTATGGGCAATACTAAATTTATTACTTTGTTTTTCATGCCCGTACACCGTCCTTCCTGGGTGTAGCATTTTTCCAGGGGAGACATAAGCGCTCAGCAAAGATAACAATGTAAAAGCTGATAATTCCCATGAAAGCGCTGGTGAAAACAGAGGCCCAAAAGATATTTGCCGAATTGGAGTATAGAGCGTAGAGGATCTTAACCCCAATACCGCTTTGGGATCCTAACATATCGACTAAAATAGAGGCCGTAACCGCCATAGGGGCAGCAATTTTGAGTCCGGTAAATAAATAGGATATGGAAAACGGGAACATCAATTTCTGATAGACTTTAAACTTACTGGCTGCGATGGAAAAGAGTAAATCTTTTTTATCCTGCTCCACACTCTTTAAACCACTCAGCATATTGACAGAAACCGGGAAAAAGGTAATATAGGCTGCGATGACGATTCGTGAGACATTCATATCTCTCACGATATTGAAGATTATCGGTGCCAGTCCCAAGACCGGTATCATCTGGGAAACAATTAAATAGGGAAAGGCAATTCTCTCCATGGTTTTGGATAAGCTCATGATTACGGCCAGGAGGATTCCCACACTGGCGCCCAGAGCAAAACCAATCGCTGCCCGGGAAAACGTCACTGCGCCTGCTTCCAATAAGGTTTTCCAATTATTCATGAACGTCATGGCCACTATATGCGGATAGGGGAGCTTTGTAGAGGCCATCGGATCATGAAGCACATCTTTCAAGAGAAACGCCGATAATTCCCACACCACAAAAATCCCGATAATCCAAACAATAGCCACAATCCTCTGATCCTTTTTGTCTATCACCTTCACACCCCCTCAAAGCTCCGTCTTATCTTGGTTACATACTCGTAGAACTCTGAAGTTTCCCGAATTGAGTTTTGACGCGGACGAGGCAAATTAACATCGACAATAGCAGAGATTCTACCCGGATGCGGTGATAAGACCACCACACGATCTGAGAGAAAAACTGATTCCGGTATATTATGCGTGACAAAAATGACGGTTTTCTTGGTCTTGCTCCAGATACTCAGCAAATCTTCATTTAATTTTTCGCGAGTGAACTCATCCAGCGCCGAAAAGGGCTCATCCATCAACAAGAATTCCGGATCTAAAGCTAGAGCTCTGGCAATCCCCACTCTCTGCTGCATACCTCCGCTTAACTCAAAAGGATATTTGCTGCCAAAGTCTTGTAAGCCTACCAGGTCCAACATCCGATTAATCCGGGCTGTCCTCTCCTTTTTTGGAATTCCGATAATTTCCATCGGCATACAAATGTTTCTGCGCACGGTTCTCCAATCATAAAGAACGGGACTTTGGAACACAATCCCATACTTATGCTGCCTTCTTATATCCCTTGGTGATTGACCACGTATGGCTACACTGCCTGCAGTAGGTTGAAGTAGATCGGCAATTATCCGTAACAAGGTGGTTTTTCCGCAACCGGAAGGTCCCAGTAAGGAAATAAATTCTCCTTCCTGAATGTCAAAATTTACATCACTCAAAGCGACGATGTCTTCACCGTTATTAACTGGATAGACCATACTGACATTTTTTATCTGAATTTCAGGTTCATTCATAATTAGACCTCCTTTATCAAGGCTTACGCCAATCCTTTTAACGCTGGCCATGACTCGGACAGGACGTCCGAGATTAGAGCATCGCCATGGATGGCTAGATGCAGTGACATCTTTACACAAGAATTTTGACAATTAAAAAAAGGTGATAAAATTTTATCCCCCTAAAAGGCTGATAAAATCCTATCCCCTGCGCCGTTGCAGTGTATAATAGTTCTTCGTTTGCTTAAACCTCTACTCGTTTACCGGCAGAAATAGCGCCTACCGGACATACAACTGAACATAGCTGACAACCCACACACATTTTTGGGTTTAAGATCGGCTTACCGGTTGCTCCCTCCCTTGCCAAAGCTTGATGACCACCGTCCCAACACGACAGATAACATCGACCACATCCCAGACAAAGACTACGATCGAACTTCGGATAAACGATGGAATGGCGGTTTAACTCATCGGCCGGCACTAAATTCGGCAAGGCCATACCCACCATTTCCTGAAGCGAAGAAAACCCCTTTTCTCCTAAGTAGGAGGAAAGCCCATCGATTAAATCATCAATAATCCGGTACCCATACTGCATGACTGAAGTTGTTACCTGAAGATTGGTACATCCCAAGGCGATAAATTCGGCAGCATCTCGCCAGGTCTCGATCCCTCCCATACCACTGATGGGGGCATCTTTCAAACCAGGATGTTTCTTCAGATCATGGATGAAGCGCAAGGCAATAGGTTTTACCGTTTTACCAGAGTATCCTCCCACACAAGACTTGCCATCAACCTGGGGTTCGGAAATATAATCATCTAAATGGATATTCATAATGCTCTTGATGGTATTTATGGCTGCGATCCCTGTAGCACCGTTTTCCATTGCCGCCAAGGCCGGCATCTCCATGTTGCCTAGATTGGGAGTCATCTTGGCTAAAACGGGTAAATGTGTTCCCTGTCTTGTCGCTGCCGTATAGAGAGCAACTAAGTCAGGATTTTGTCCGACATCGGAACCTAATCCTTCCCCAGTCATATGCGGACAAGAAAAATTGCATTCGATAATGTCGACACCCGCTTCGGTCACCTGGCGGGCCAAGAACGTCCATTCCGCTTCGTTCTGACCTAAAATAGAGGCAATAAGAATTTTGTGGGGAAAGTCCTGCTTGAGCCGTCGCAGATAAGCCAAATTTTCTTCTAAGCTGTGGTCTGATATTTGCTCAATATTTTTAAAGCCGATAAAAGAGTTCCCTTCCTTACGGATGGTTGAGAACCTTGGTGATACCTCTTGTGGAACAAAGGTGCCAATGGTTTTAAACGCCGCGCCGGCCCATCCACTGGAGAAAGCCCTGGCAACCATCTCATAATTACTGGCAACGACAGAGGAGGACAAAAAGAAGGGATTCTCACACGGTACACCGCAAAACTCAATCCCTAGATCAACCTTCGCACATTTACGATTCCCTTTTAGGGATTGCCAGTTTTCCACATATTCCATGAGTTGTGGAATTCTCACCGGTCGATCGATCTTACCTTTTAAACACGCTTCAATACAACTCGTTTCCTCACAGGCCTTGCATAATTCGCCGTCTCCGACAGCCTCGGCTGCGCCATTGATATTCTCAAAACGCAGAGAGCGAATGACTTTAGCCGGATCCAGTCCATGAGGACAACTTGTTGAACAAGGGGCGTTATAACAAAGCAGACAGCCATCTGATTCGTTTTTGGCTGAAAATTCATTGAGTGCTCCATCCTGCAAACGACATCCTCCTCACTTTCTTTAAATTTGCTATACTATCTTTTTCCTCTTACTCTCTATTCCTCATGAACTAACTACCCACTGCTTGCTCTACTTTTACTTTTTACTTTTTCTTCCGACCCGTTTAACAAACTTCCCCCAGCCCGGTTCTCCGACAAATTCTCCGTTTTGATAGACCAGTTTGCCTCTCGAAAAGGTCATCACGGGATAACCGTGCAACTCTTTGCCTTCCCAAATGGTATGATCATAATCGGAATGCATGGCAGACACTGTAACGGTGAAATCTTTTTCTGGGTCATAGATTACAATATCGGCATCTTTGCCAACAGTAAGGGAGCCTTTTTGGGTACAGCCAAAGATCTTAGCCGGATTGGCTGCGCACAACTCCACCACTTTATTAAAGGAAAGTTTACCTCGATTCGCCGCTGCTAGCATATAGGGATACATATTTTCGATACCGGCGCAACCGTTGGGAATCTTGGTGAAATCATCCTTGCCCCAGTCTTTTTCATAACTTTGGAACGGACAATGATCTGTGGCAATGGTATCAATTCCACCTGTCTTGATGGCTTTCCATAAAGCGTCCTGACTTTCCTGACCTTTCATGGGCGGTGAACAGACAAAGTTCCGTCCGTCTTCCCGTTTGTAGACTTCACTGGTGAATTCCAGATATTGCGGGCAAGTTTCCACGTAGACTTCGTGACCTTCTCTTTTGGCATCCATCGCCGCTTCCAAGCCTTCTTTATCCGCCATATGCACAATGTAAAGCGGTGCTTCAAGATTTTTGGCCCAGTGGATCGCTCGCTTATCCCCTTCAGCCTCCACAAATTCGGGACGGCTCAGATAATGGTACCAAGGAGAAGTTTTTTCCTCTTGCTTAAATTGCTCAATGAACAGATCGATCAAATCCGGGTTTTCAGCATGAATGTTAATCATGGCACCAATTTCTTTGGCCCGCAGAAGCAACTTGGCAAAGGTAGCATCATCCACCATCAAACCTTCCTTCTTGTACACGAAAAAGCATTTGAAACTGGTGATGCCTTCCTCCACGGCTTTTTCCATCTCAGCTAATATTTCCCCACCATTTAAATCCGTAATACAACAGTGGAAGGCGTAATCAACACAAGCCTCAACTGCGCAGATATTTTTTTTCTCGTTGATCAAACTGAGAATAGACATACCCTTTCTCTGGACCGGATAGTCAAAAATCGTAGTCACCCCACCACAGGCAGCAGCTCTTGTGCCTGATAGATAGCTATCTGCCGATGTCGTTCCGCCAAAGGGCATGGCCAAATGAGTATGCACATCAATGGCACCCGGCAAAACCAATTTACCTTGCGCATCAACTACGGTCGCTCCCTCTTCGGGGAAGTCTTTGCCAATAGCTGCTATTTTACCGTCCCTTACGGCGAGATCGGCCTGATAAGTTTCTGTCGGAGAAATAATTGTGCCATTTTTTATAATCAAATCCATCGTATACCCTCCTGATAAGATTAACGATCATCCTCTGCTACCGGTGCTACCATTCAACTTTAGCGAATGCTTCCGGTCCCTGCGTGGAAGTATTGATGTAAATTGCGGTGTTACCCACTAAGGCTGTTTTCATAAAGTCAGTTCGGCATTTATCAAACGGGGTATGCGCATATTGCTCCTGCATCGGAGAATATCCGATGGTTGGTTTTCTGTCAATGCCACAGGTCTTGCTGGCATCGGTTCCAAAATCCCAATATCCGTAGTTCACCGTCTGACCTACCGCTTCCAGCGCTGCCGTAACAGCTTTCACAAACCCATGCTCTTGGTTGATCTTCCAAGGACTCATATCTTTGGAGGCTTCATAGGCTAAACCCATATAAGATGTTTCGACCGCACTTTTAACTACGACATCGGCTTTAAATTCGGGATCTTTAGTGGCCAAATCATCGATAATCTCCTGAATTTGATCCATTGCCGAGGCTGCCGTTTCCCCGGGCAGCGTGCGACGGTCAAGAGAAAGCAGGCATTTGTCTGGAACAATCGACAAAGCGCCCGGAGAACATTCAATAATGTTCAAGGATACAGAAGCCTGACCCAACTCTGGATCAGTCGGCAGTGATGGATACAATTCATCCTTAATTCGAGTGATTAAGGGAATTGCTTTATAAATTGCGTTGATGCCCAGCCAAGGTGCACTTCCATGAGAGGTTCTGCCATACACCGTAATCAGCATCTCAACTCGGCCTCTGTGCCCACAATAAACCTTTAATGAGGTTGCCTCGGAAGTCACCATAGCATCATAGCTCAATCCTTTTTCAGGCAACGTTTTATCGACTAAATGAAGCATGCCCACCATTTCCGCCGGTTCTTCTTGGACAACACCCGTAAACATGAACGTTCCTCTGATAGGAAACCCTTTGGCCCGGAGTTTGACTAGAAGTCCTCCCGTATAAATCTGAACGGCTTCACCACATTTGACATCGGACGCCCCACGGCCATGAATGCACTCTGCTTGATCCGATTGTTTATTTTGGCTATCCACTTGACAAATATCGATTAACCCGCCATACGGGTCATACCCTTGCCAGTTGGCGAGATCCCCTGGACTTACGTGATCCAAATGAGAGTTATACATAATCGTAGGTCCTGGTTCTGTCCCTTTGACAAGTCCTACAATATTGCCGTGGCTATCGCGGAATACCTCATCATAACCTAGCTTCTGCATTTCTGCCAAATCCAAATCGGCTAACGTTCCTTCGCTTCCGCTGATACTGGGCGTTTGCACCAGTTTCTGCCCAAACGCTACCATCATCGGATAGAGTTCATCGGTAATTTCCCTGATTGCTGAAACCAGTTTTTCGTCCAAACCACTCATTAGGCATTACTACCTTTCCTAATTATATTAAAACAAAATCCTCTTGTTTCAGTTCCGTCAACTCCCTGAATATTGCTACATTCCCAGCTAAAGCCTTGATCATATAGTCTATCCTCACTTTATCAATGGGTCTGTGACAATAGAATTCCTGCATGGGCGAATAACCGATAGCTGGTTTTTTCTCCCTGCCACAGATCACCGAAAGGTCCGTGCCGAAATCCCAATATCCATATTTCACCGGTTGACCTATAGCAACGAGACCTGCGGCAGCTGCTTTGGCGAAGGGATGCTCCGGACTGATTTTCCAAGCCTCCTTCACATTGGGGACGGCAACTGTCAGGCCAGTATAGGTTGTCCGTGGTACCGTTGCAATCTCCACCGTGGCCTTAAAGTCGGGATCTGCCACCGCTAATTCATCAATGATATTCTGAATTTCCGCCACACAACCTGCATAAGTTTCACCGGGAACGAATCTTCGATCATACGTAATCAGACATCTGTCCGGTACGATACACATTGCACCTGGGGTACAGTTGATAATCGTCAGCGCAATACTGGAATTGCCAAGTTGTTCATCCGTTCCACGATTGGCAGCCACAACCTCTTCAACTCTATCGATAAATTTAGTCGCTTTATTAACGGCATTGATTCCCAACCAAGGCGCACTCCCATGGGAGGTTACACCGGACAAGGTAACTTTCAACTCCACTCTGCCCCGGTGTCCTAAATAAAGTTTCAAAGAGGTTGCCTCACAGGATACAACACCATCGTAAGCAAGTTCCTCTTCCGGAAAGGTATCCTCAAGTAACTTGATCATTCCGAGCTGTTCGGCCGGTTCCTCTAGAACTACGCCAGTAAAGATATAGCGTCCTTTGATGGGATGGCCCATTTTCCTAAGTTCAAGGAGGATTTTTCCTGAGTAGATCTGACATGCTCCGCCTGCTTTCACATCGGCGGCCGCTCGGCCATGAATGACTTCAACCAACTCATAACCATCTCTGTCCTGGTTTTCCATTTCGTTGACATCAATTACCGCTCCATACGGATCGTACCCACCCCATTCGCTGTAATCACCGGTATCGACATGGTCCAAATGAGCATTGTACATAATGGCTGGTCCTGGTTCTGTCCCTTCGATAATCCCGACAATATTTCCCCAGCGATCACGAAAAAAGCGATCATAGCCTAGTTTTTCCATTTCCGCCAGATAGAGATCCGCTACCCCTTTTTCATCCCCAGAAAGAGCCGGTATGCGGATGAGTCTCTGACAAAAATCCACCACAGCGGGTTTCAAGTCTCCCGCCAATTTATTGATGGTCATTTCAACAGTTTCCATCATGCTGCCCTCCTAGTTTGGAATTTAGTTATTGTGCAAAGGACAGTGCCAACATTGCTCTTAAATCATCTTCTGTCGGTTTGACCACACAATTAGCAATGTTTTTAGTTTGGCTGGCCATCTTACTGAACTGCTTGATTTCCTCGGAGCTAATTTCTTCTTTTTCTCCCAACAGTTGGTTTAGCAGTTCTCGGAACTGCTCTGCTTCGGTAAAGTTCATTGCAGCCAAGATCCTTCCGGCTAAATCCGGCTCTACTCTTTCCACAAGTTTCAGATAAACGCCCAAGAGAAGCCCGTTGGCTCGGCCATGGTCGATATTCTTAAAGTAGGTCAGGGAATAACCCATTGCATGGACAGCAGTTGTTCCGGTTTGGGCAATAACCATTCCTGCCATCAAGGAGGCCTGTAACAATTGCTCCCTTTGCTTCAGGGTCAAGACGACTTCAGTCCCTGCTTGTAGGGCTCGTAAGGCTTGTAACATATCGGGCACACAGCTCATGATCATCCGTATGCTGGCAACCGCCAACGCATCGGAAACATTAGAGGCTCTTACGGACAACATGCCTTCCACGGCATGGGATAAAGCGTCAATCGCCGTATTGATGGTATTAACTACCCCTAAACGTTCTGTATATTTGGCATCCAAGAATGTGACGGTTGGGAACAATAAATCCGTAACGATACTTGTTTTAGTCTGAGCCTTGTCATTGGTTAAAATCGAATACTGCGTTACTTCCGACCCTGTCCCTGCCGTCGTTGGCACAAAGGCCATTGGCAACACCGTTTTTTCATAATTCCCCGAGAATAAGTTTCCCTCCTCAATAGCTTGGGCGGCCAATAAGGCAATCGCTTTGCCAGCGTCCATCGGTGAACCTCCACCTATGGCGATAATGAAATCCACTCCATTTTCTTTGGCCAAGGTGGCCCCTTCATAGACACAAGCAATGGTCGGATTGCTCATAACTTTATCATAGACTAGATAAGGGATACCCACAGCTTCTAAGGCGGTTTTAACGTCTTTTTCCGAACCATTGCGTTTTGCCGATTGTGCACCTGTCACGATCAACGCTTTTTTGCCAAGAGTCGTAAATAATTCGCTGTTCTTGACGATACAGTCATCACCTAGGATGACCCTGGTTGGCATATAATATTTGTTCGTCATAGTTCCTCCTCATAAGGTAAAAGGTACGGGGAAATTTCCCCTTTAGATTAGCTTGTCGACATCGCTTAAAACTTCATCCATAATCGCTAGGGCAGCTTCTAATTCCTGATCCGTAATAATCAACGGCGGTGCAACCATCAGTGAGTTTTCATGGGAATAGGTATAAAAACCTCGGGCATCTAACATGCCAATGATTTTTTTCATGATTTTGTCGGGATCCAAACCATATTCAACCAGTGGTTCTTTAGTCACTTTATTCTTGACCAATTCTATCGCGGAGAATAATCCGATGTAGCGTACATCTCCCACACAAGCGTGTTTTTCTTTGAGTGCTTCCAGCAGTTTCCCTAAGGTGCCCCCCCGTTCTTTAGCTTGCCCAATGAGTCCCATTTCCTTGTAATACTCAATAGTGGCAATCCCTGCTGCACAGCCCAAGGGATGCGCAGAATAAGTCAGTCCACAACTGAGGAAATGGTCATCAAAGTAACTGGCGATCCCTTTACTCACCAGGACACCTCCGATCGGAGCATAGCCACAGGTAATCCCCTTGGCAAAGGTTATCATATCCGGCAAAACATCAAAATGATTGACTGCAAACCATTCCCCGGTCCGTCCCCAGCCTGTCATTACTTCATCACAGACCATCAAAATACCAAACTCGTCACAGATGTCGCGGATACCCTTTAAGTAACCTCGAGGCGGGATAATCACGCCGTTGCTGCCGGTAATGGTCTCCAGGAAAATGGCTGCTACTGATTCCCGACCTTCGTAGATGATTTGCTCCCTTAACTGGCCTAAATAATACTTGGCCGCTACTTCTTCGCTGGCAAAGGGCACTGGGGATCGATAGATATAGGGATCGAAGAATTTAACAAATCCCGGAATACCCGGTTCGCAGGTATAACGTCTGGGTTCCCCCGTTAAATTGGCAGCGCCGTAGGTCGATCCATGGTAGGAACGGTATCTGGAAAAGATTTTAGAGCGCCCAGTGACCATTTTGGCGATTTTAATGGCATTTTCATTGGCATCTGCACCACCTAAAGTAAAAAACACTTTTCCCATGTTAGCAGGTGCTAACTCAACAATCATCTTTGCTAATTGAGATCTGACATCGATGGCAAAGGAGGGTGACGAATAAGCCAAGCGTTCAGCTTGTTCTTGAATCGCTTTGATAACTTTTTTATTGCCATGGCCAATATTTAAATTCACCAATTGAGAAGACATGTCATAGTATCGCTTTCCTTCGCCATCCCAGAAATAAATGCCCTCTCCACCGATCATAACCTTAGGCTTGAGCAAACCTTGTGCGCTCCAAGAATGTAAGTTATATTTTTTTGACATTTCACTAATTTCTTTGACAGTCGTTAGTTCATATTCCATATTAAATTCACTCCAATTTATTAATGACAAAGGGGCCTGCTCTTGCGAACAGGCCCCTTTGCCTTCATTGATTAATACCTATCATATCAGTTTTAGTATTCAATTCAACAGCTTTCAGCACAAAATAGTTTGTGCCCATGCACAGATAGCCTCTTAAAGCACTCCCCATTTGCGCGTATATTCCACCTTCAAGACAAACTCATCATTATGAAACCCATGATTTGCTAGGGCATTAATGGCATCGTTAAAATCGAAGGACTCAGTCTCCATTAAAATGTGGTCTTTCCACCCTGTGACTGCCCAATTATCATGTACCTTTAAAAGAATGTCCATCATTTCTGAGATACGATTTAAACGGGTATGCATAAACTTGGCGAAATATCTTACTGCTTCAGGCTGAACATTCTTTACCTTTATGATATCCCGCAAGGGAGGTCTCTCTCCAGACAACCACACTTTCTTTTCAAAATAAAATAAAAACAGCACTCTCTGAACACAGGTTTCATTATTTGGATTCATGGCTAACACTCCTTGCAAAAAAGTCATTCAATAAAGAAGCAATTTAAATATTATACAACAAGAAGCCTCCCGTTCGGAAGGCCTCTTACGCTTGCATTACATCTAATTATTTTACCATAGCCCAATAACCTCCCATGACTATTACCGAAAGGAAATAGCCAAGAGGAACGTTAACTAAGACACCTGTTGTAAACGCGGCAAACGGTTTCCACCCCACAGATGTAAGGTCTTTGAAGCGAGTAGTAAATCCGATCGAGAGGAAAGTGAAGATGAAAGCCCAGCCTCTCAATGCTGTGAGTGGCGCAATGATTTGAGCAGAAATCACTTTGGATGTTGCAGCATCAACATTAGCAACCAAAACGGTGATGATAATGGAGGCAATAAAGAATCCTAATACAAATTTAGGGAAGCGGGTCCAGATCTCGCCTACATTCGGTTTGGTGCCATCAGTCTTCTTCTCCCATTTTGTTATGGAGATATAAGCCATAATAAAACACCAGATTCCAACAAACATGTCTCGACCAACGACTTTCATTAAGGTAAATGTTTTAATCGCTTGTTCGTTAATGGATGCAGCAGCGGCCATTCCTGCACCGTCAGCGAACTCAGAGGTTCCAATCCAAGCTCCCGCAGGACCAGCTGGGATCCCAAAAATTTTAATAAATATAGGGAGGGCAAAGATCATGACAATAGCCCAAACGATGACTAGCGAAATAGCAACACACACATGCTGCTTCTCTGATTTAACAGAGCCTCCGATTGCAATCGAGGCGGATACACCGCAAATTGATCCACCCGCTGCGAGCGTGGCTGCAAAACGTTTATCTAATCCGAATATACGGGTTCCCGCCCAATAAATGGTTAAAAATGTTGTTACAGCAATAATTGTTGCTTGGATGAAAGCTGTCGGGCCGGCTTGCATGATTAAAGTAAAGGGAAGAGCAGCGCCCATAAGTACAATAGCGGTCTTAACAAAAAACTCGGATCGTAACGCGGAATCCATAAATCTAGGCATCTTAACAAAGTTACCAACTATAAGACCTACCGCAAGAGCTAGTAGTGGAGCTTCTAGGTTAAATCTTTTCATCACACTCCAAGAACCTAAAACAGTGACTATGAGACTCATTACATACAATAGCGTAAACCCTGGAATAAATTCGCTCAATTTATGTCCAAGAATCTTTACTGCAACTCCAAAGATTACTAGAAACAATAAGTATAGACTAATAATTCCGCCGAGGTTACTAACGACAAAACCTGTAGCTTTGCTAAAATCTGTGTAGGGGGGAACGCTAATTGCGACATATTTCATGAATGTACTGCCAGAAGCCCATAGTAATATTGCCACTGCAACTAACCCTAATCCGAGCCAGACTGCCCAATAGTCTTCTTTTTGCCACAGCGCGGACCAACCACCTGATGGTTTTGTCGGTGTTATTTCGCAGGATCCGTTACTCATTCAAAATCCCTCTCTCTTTTATACTTAATTTAGAAACTGTTTTCACGAATAACCATATTTAATAAATATTAGGTTCCTTACCTGGTTCACCTCCCTTAAGTTAATTATTTACATTATTAGGAAATAATTAACTTGACAATTTATAAGTGTATCTCCTTTGATGCTCCCTATTTAGACTATTATTTTGATTCATATAGTAACATAAGCAATAACTATGCCAAGTCCCAGTACTGGCTAAAACTAGCGTAAATATAGCGTTCATAGCCTTAAGTAAAGGTATAGATTAACCGAAAGGCCATGACAATTTGGCACTTATGACAAAATGGCATGACATTTTGTCTTGTATCTATAAGAATTTTTTAAAGAAGGGGCGCCTCGTCATAGAAATTTAATTTCTATTGACGGGGCGCCCCTTTTCTTTGACAACAGTTTGAGACAGTCCCTTGAATCTCCAATCACTTGATTGTTATCCAGTAGTTACCCATAATTACCACTGATAGCAGGTAGCCAAGTGGGATATTTATCAATATACCTGCAGTAAAAGCTGCAAACGGCTTCCAACCAACTGAAGCAAGTTCCTTCAATCGAGTGGATAGGCCAATCGAGAGAAAGGTAAAGATAAAGGCCCAATTTCTCAATTCTATAATCGGTTTAATAACGTTATAATCGATTGCTTTGGAAGTCACTACATTAGCAGAAGCATCTAAAAAAGTTATAATAATTGAAGCTACCAAAAATCCTAAAACGAATTTTGGAAAGCGAATCCAGATATCACGAGCATTTGGTTGGGCGCTAGCATACCTTTTGTCCCATCTTGTGATCGAAGTAAAAGCCGTAATAAAACACCAGATCCCGATGAACATGTCACGACCTACAACTTTCATGAGGGTAAAGGTTTTAATTGCTTGTTCATTTATCGCAGCAGCTGCAGCCATTCCAGGAGCATCAGCAAGTTCTGCTGTGCCAATCCAAGCGCCAGCTTGACCAGGTAGAATATTCAAGGCCTTAATTGCTATGGGAAGGATAAAAATCATGATAATAGAGTAAAGAATAACCAGAGAAATTGCAATCGACACGTGCTGTTTTTCCGCTTTTACAGTACCACCAATAGCAATAGAAGCAGAAACTCCGCAGATCGAACCTCCGGCTGCCAGTGTAGCAGCAAAGCGCTTATCTAACTTAAAAATCCGTGTCCCAGTCCAGTAAATAGTAAGAAAAGTTGCTACTGCAATAATTGTTGCTTGGGCAAAAGCAGTCGAACCAGCTTGTACAATTAAAGTAAACGGTAAGGAAGCGCCCATTAACACAATACCGAACTTTACGTAAAATTGAGTCTGGAGTGCGGCACTCAACCAATATGGAATCTTGAAAAAGTTACTTATTACAAGCCCTACTATAAGTGCGAGCAGTGAAGTTTCAACGTTATACATTTTCATGACATCCCAAGAACCCCATACGAAAATAAGAACACTCATTAAAAAGAGAAAAGTGAATCCCACTAAAAATCGTTTAACTTCGCCAGTAAAGACTTTAACCGCAATTGAAAATAAGACAAGAAAAGACAAATAGAGTGCCAAGAGGGCGTTCTTCTGGCTACTAATATAACTTAAAGCTGTTCTATAGTCACTAAAGTTCGGCATCTTAAGAACAATCCAATTCAGGGAGTCATTGCCAATGCTCCAAAACACGATTGCTAACAGAATGATCGTTAGACCAAGCCACATAGCCCAATAATCTTCCAGTTTCCAAAGGTCGGACCACCCCCCGGAAGGAACCGTTAGTTTCTTTTCTGTGGATACATAGCCCATTATTCAACCACCCCATAACTCTGTAACTTTCGATACAGATTCCTAACACTGATTCCTAATAAATTTGCAGCTTGGGTCTTATTGCCCATCACTTTTTTTAGAGTAGCTAAAATGTAGTGCTTTTCAACCTCTTCTAAAGATGGATAAGGATTGTCACAGAATATATCGAAAAATCGTGGTTCTGAATCGAAAGATGGGGATGTTTTCAGGACTTGCTCTGCTTTCCCCCAAATATCTTGCGGTGCGATCCGTCCGGCAATCGACAAGATTTGGCCGCGTTCAATGAGATGAAAAAGCTCACGAACATTACCCGGAAAATCGTAAAGAAGTAATTGCTCCTTCGTTTCAGGTAATAAAATATAATCGTGAGGAAGTAATGTTTTTTTGCTTTGAGTTTCAAAAAAATGCTTTACAAGAGGAAGGATATCCTCCCGTCGTTCACGCAGAGGAGGAACGATTAAAATTAAACCGTTTAAGCGATAAAACAAATCTTCCCTAAACCTTCCTTGATTAATTTCTTGCTGAAGGTCTCTATTGGTTGCTGCAACAATCCGAACATCTACTCGCCGGAGTCGGGTATCTCCAACACGCCTAAATTCTCCACTTTCTAAAAACCGGAGAAGCTTGACTTGAATTGATAAAGGCATTTCTCCAATTTCATCGAGAAAGAGGGTGCCATTATCAGCCATTTCTACTAAGCCAATTTTTTGAGTTCCTGCTCCAGTAAAGGCTCCTTTTTCATGTCCAAAAAGCTCACTCTCTATTAAAGTTTCCGGAATGGCGCCTGCATTTACCGGAATACAGGCGCCATTTACCCGTGAACTACCGAGATGGATTGCTTGAGCAATCAACTCCTTACCCACACCGCTTTCTCCTAGTATGAGGACCGAGGCATCTGTTTGAGCAACCTTACGGGTCATCTCAAGAAGCTCCTCCATGGGTGCGCTTTCGGCGATAATTTTCAATTCTGCTGTTTGGCGGTTCACCGCCTGCCTTAGCCCCGTATTTTCCAACAATAACTTCCGTTTTTCAAGCGCTTTTTGCAACGTGATTTCGAGCTCAGACAAGTTACACGGTTTGGTAAGGTAATCATACGCCCCGAGCTTAATGGCCTCGATGGCTGACTCAATCGTACCATTTCCGGTTAACATGACGACTTGAAGTTCGGGCTGCAATTGTTTGATCTTTGGTAAAAGGATAAGCCCGTCACCGTCCGGCAGTTTGATATCTAACATGACAGCATCAATTAAAGTAACCTTAAGAAGGGATAAACCTTCTTCAGCAGTATCTGCTTCCAGTACTTCATAGCCTTTACGCTTTAAACGCTGAGCGATAATCGCACGCAGAGCTTCTTCATCATCTATGATTAGAATTTTTTGACAGTGCTTCATCTGCTTTAATCTCCTGCCTTATGGAGAGGTAAGGTTATCTTCACACATGTTCCTTGACCTTCCGTACTTTCCAAAACCATCTCGCCTTGCATTTTCCTAACAATTTCATAACTCACATATAGTCCCAATCCAGTTCCTTTTTCTACAGACTTCGTTGTAAAAAACGGGTCAAATGCCCTTTTCAGATTGTTTTGAGGAATTCCTTCCCCATAATCCTTGACCGTAAAATGAATTTTTTCGTCTTCGCGGCATCCTTTAACTTCGATCACTTTCCCTTCAGCGGAGGCATCTAACGCATTGGTGATCAGATTGAGAACCACTTGCTGCCACTCATTTTCATTACCCAGGATAAAAAGATTATTTTCCAAATGGATCTCAATTTTCATCTGCTTTTGTTTCGCCTTGTGCTCTAAAAGTCCAAGTGTCTGCATGCTGACAACACCAATATCGATGAGGTCACTCCCATTGATACGCTTACGGGCAAAACCAAGTAAACGATCCGTAATCTGCTTACATCTGACAATTTGCCCCAAGACGATCTGAAAGCCAGTCCTAATTTCCTCTCGTGTCGGCCCCAGTTCTTCCTCATTCAAACGATCCAGTAAGTCCTCACTATGAGCCGCAATGATCGCCAAGGGATTGTTAATTTCATGAGCCACTCCTGATGCCAAAAGTCCAATAGCCGCCATTTTATCCGTCTCAATCATCCGGGCTTCCATTTCTACTTCTTGAGTAACATCGTCGAGTAGCAACAGGTAGGCCGCATTCTCTGGGTTATCAGGTGACAACTCATAATACATCTGACGAAAATGTCGGCGTACTTCGTTCACAAAAACTGAAATAATGCGACCCTTTTCAAGGTAAACCCCTTCCGTTCCTTCTCCGTTAACCACTTGATCACACGGGAGATTTGCTAAATGATGTCCAAACCATTCTGCAAACTTCGTATTCCACCAAATAATCTTCTTGTCTGGATTTAACAGAACCATTCCAGCACCAACCCCATCAACGACGGTGGTCAACAGCTCCTTTTCATCTTTTAGGTTTTCATTCTTCTGATCCAATGAGTTTAATAACTGATTAAAGGATTTGACTAACCTCCCAATTTCATCCCAACTCTCGATTGGAATATGGGATTCCAAGTCTCCCGTTGAAATGATTCGCCGAACCTGCTCTTCTAGACTTTCAATCGGATGAACCACTTTTAACCCAAACGAAATACTGATAATCATGACCAGGACCATGATTAAGATAGCAATCATAATGAGCCGAATACCGTATTCAAAAATCGGTTTATTCGCTTCACGATTTGGCTGTTCAATAAATATTGCCCAATTCGGCGTGCCTACGGAAGCATACGCTCCGATGACAGATACGCCTTCTGGATTTTTGTACTCACTTCCCTGGGAAAAAGCCTCTCCATCCAGAAAACTCTGAACTGCAGGATCTTGACGAATCTCCTCCTGATGCAAAGCCAGACTGGAGTCAATATTCCCAATTAAATTTCCGGCTTGGTCAACTACAAATACATGCACTCCATCACCCAACAGTATATTAGCATATCTGCTGATGATCCCCTTTAAGTCAACCTTGGCTTGCAGATATCCGATTCGATTTCTGGTCGTTGGGTCTTGAACTGCGACCGTTAAATAGATCTCCGGGCGCCTATCACTGGAGAAGAAGACTTCACTCAGAGCTGAGGATTTTTCCGAGGATATTGGGTTTTCAATTTTTGCTGAAGATGAAGAACGGGAAATTCCTGCTTGGCGATCGATTTGATCGATGACCATAAAACCCTCATCTGCGACTTTAATTTCTTCGATAAAAGAATCCTTTTGCAAAAGTGTTTCTAAAATAATCTGACGTGACATCCCATCTTTCCCGACGAGAGCGTAGGCACTCGTTGCCCTTGTAAAGGTTAAACTGTTCTCAACATTTGCGATGGAGTCCCTAATTTCATTGGCAAGTACTGTCACCTGCTTAAAGTTTTGTTCATAAATATCTTTCTGTAGATTTTGTCGCACAGATATAAAACCTAAATATCCGAGAAAGAACAAAGGTAGAATAGACATGGTGACTCCAAATATAAGAAAATGGACTTTAATGCGCATCCACCAAGGAATTGAGCTTTTATTCAAGTTATTCCTCCATATGAGTTCATTTCGTCCTCACATTCTATAATAACCAAGTGTTTACTCCTAGTGTAGCACGAGCTTAACGATTTTTGTTCTTCTATGAAAGAGTTTTCACTAAAAAAGGGTGTAGACTTTTTACTCAGTCAACACCCTGAAACACTGCCAAAATATTCTCTTAATCCCCATGTCATCTTGTTTTCCTATAATAATTCCTTGATTTGAAAAGCCAAAAGTAATCTTAAGCCGTCTTGATAATTTAAATCACACTGCAGAATTTCTTTGATTTTTTTAATTTTATAGTTAATTGTATTGCGGTGCACATAAGTTTCTTTGGCAACCTCTTGAACACTGGCGTTGTTCTCTAGGTAAACTTTCAAGGTGTACAGATAATCTGTCTGATTTTTTTTATCATAGGCTTCCATCGGCCCTAATGTTTCCTCATAGAATCTCTTTAATACTTTCGTGTCCTCGATCTCAATCAACAGCTTAAATAACCCGCTGTTGCGATGGGATAATTTGGCCTGACCCTGTCTTTCGGCAATGCGTAGCAGAGCAATTGCTCGCTTATAATTCCGAGGCAGAGAGTAGATTCCTGAATCATTAACACTGATTCCGGCACTTATCCGATAATCTGGGTAACCGTACTTGCACACTTCAACGAGGTGATCTATAGCATCTTCTACAATTTCTTGCGGAAAATTCTGCAAAACGACAATCAGGTTTTTATCCTGGCGAAAGATATTAAACCTGTCACTATAGTTGATTAATATTTTAGTCAAATTTAATCTGACAGCCTTATCATAATCCAAGAACTTTTCACTGGAAGGTATTTGCAAGGATAAGGCTACAATGCAGAATTCGGCCTCCAAATCAAATTCCTTTCGTTCTAACACAGAGCGATACTCAGAAATCTTTTCCGGAAAAAATATTGCGTCGCGTAAAGCACTTGCCACCGTTACTTCATGTTCTTCCGACTTGATGATTTTGCGGCAGAAATCATTGGTAATGTCCACAATTCTGGTCTTCCAAGGTACTGTAAACAGCGGGAATTGCACCTCGCGGCAATAGGCAATCAGATCTTCAGGCACGGATTGAATATACGGTCCTAAGTTAAGCACCAACCCGCTGGCTTGATTCTCTACTAATCCCTTGGCAAAATTATGAAGCCAATCCGTATTATCGTGTCCGATTCCGGTAGAAAAAATCAGTTCCTGACCGTGAAGGAAGCTTGCCGTCTCTGGATCCTCCAGCATATGAACCCAATTAACTAAATTGTTCATATTGCTTTCCCCGCAGATAAGATTCATGCCGAAATTTTCTCTGGCATATTTACATAAATACCTTAACGTGATTGCCATACCGCACCCCTTTTGTCAAGACACGATTTTAGAAATTTCTTTCTAAACAATCCTACACACATTTTTAAAACACGCTGTTTCTTCTCGCATGGTATCGTATTCTTAACAGAAGGTCAAGGTGCGAGTAGGATCCCTGAGTTAAGGTAACAAATAACTTTCAAAAGGAGGCCATGATCCAGGTATACGCTTCGCGGAATTTACCTTCTGAAATTGTTTTATTCCACATATAATCCGCCAAGTATTCCCACGAAGCAGCCTCATCTAGCAACCCTTCTGACGTATGGATATAGCTGAAGGTTTTGTTTTTAGCGTGCTCAGTACCAAACAAGCGTAACGACACGACCTTGTAATTCCTCGTGTCGGGATAGAAATTAAACTTTATTTTATTGTAATCATAACCGTTTTTATGAAGAGCGGCCATCGTTTTAGCCGCTACACGGAGCATAAATTGGTACAAAAGGTTATTATCAATTGCGTTGCCCAAACGACACCACACATGATATCCTCTGCCGCTGGCGATGATTAATGGCTCACAGCCCAGTTCACTGAGTTGGTTTCTGATAACGCGGACGGCTAGGTCCATTTCAGGTATTGCGAGAGTATTATCGGTTTTATGATTGTTGTCCAGATTAAAACAGAACACATTGTTCGCGCTAATGTCAAAATAGAGGCAGACATTGCATTCTTTGGCGATATGGGCTTCCAGTAATTCGTCCATACGGTGTTTGGGGATATTGAGAATTTTGTACTTGTGAAGTAGCCCGGAGAGTGTCAGTTCCCCGTATTCCAGCGTCGCTCCGCCAGCTAGCAATTGTGTCAAAAAACGAAAACCATAACCGTTGGTTTCTATCTTGGCACCGTCTTTTGGCAACCCACAGTAAAATTCTTTGAGTAAGTTTAGCTTTGAATCCATTGTTTTACCTCATTAAATACCTTAAAACCCTTGGCACTGCTCCCCTGTAGGAACTGATGCTTTTCCATGAGCGGGTAGTAGACATTAACACCATAATGTTCACCGTAAACGATATTAAAAACAGCATCGTCCACCAAGTGCTCAATTCCCCAAAGCTTACAAAAAACTATTTTGTTCCCAGCCATAAACAAATGGTCAAAAGGAATGTCGCTATCTTTCAGCCATTTTACGGTGCAATCATGGGCTCTTCTTAGATCGCGGCGGGTGCAAATAATAACTTGCCAGCCGCTTCTTTTTAACCATTGCATAAATTCGACTCCATCTTCTCGCGCCTTGGCCAGTTGATAACACTGTTCGTGAATTTGGTACTGAAAAAACGAAAACTCTGTGCTGAGAAGCTCGCTATCCTCCGCTATGCCACTCCGAACCCGATTAAGATAACTGTCAAAAATGTCCTTCGTAAGAGGAGATGTGTGACTATACGTAAAGATGGTTTTTCGCATAGTTTCTGTAAAATCGTTTAATGTATCATCTAGATCAATAGCTATAATTTTATTAAACTCCATCCGCTCCTTTATTGGAGTATGAATTACCATTTTATAATTATTCTTTTCTATATCGAGAATCGTATACTGATCAACGATTACATACAATTTGCCACATGACACCAAATTGATCAGTAAGTTTATCATATAACGGGCTGAAGAAAGTTTTCTTTATAAATCCATGGATTGAGGCAGGATGTTCTATCTAAACATTATATATAAACTAAGACAAATTACAAATACGACCGAAATAGCAATAGTATATATTGATTATGATAATATATATTTGATATAGACTTATTGCATTACAAATGCTAATCTTTAATTGTGAGTATTTTCAAACAACGTTTATCTGGCATTAGGCTGCGTCATCCAGCTTTTTATTATAAAAAAGCCCTGTAAAGAGATTATCTGCTTAGGAGGTTAGACAATTGAACATCGCTTTCTTTTTACTACCCAAAAAAGATGTTGTATATTTAAAAACTAATTCAACCATGCGCCAAGCCTTGGAACGGATGGAATACCACCTGTATTCCTCTGTCCCTCTCATCGATGATGACGGTAAATATGTAGGAGTATTGACCGAAGGTGATCTCCTCTCGAAAATGAAAAATACACCGGGTTTAACATTTATGAATACGAATAAAATCCACCTTGATGAAATAGAGAGACATACGCAAAATAATCCGGTTTCGGTCAATGCCCAAATGGAAAGCCTCTTCGCCCAGGTTGCCGAACGAAACTTCTTCCCGGTTGTGGACGACAACGGGATATTCATTGGCATTGTCCGCCGCAA
This sequence comes from Desulfosporosinus sp., assembly GCA_031292095.1. Taxonomy (GTDB): domain Bacteria; phylum Bacillota; class Desulfitobacteriia; order Desulfitobacteriales; family Desulfitobacteriaceae; genus Desulfosporosinus. The sequence goes on along the minus strand of JARLHU010000176.1, from coordinate 15,489 downwards.
CGAGCTCATCAGGTATTGTGTGGGTTGCTTAAATACCTCACACTACTTCGCGACAGCCAATAATTATATTTCCGAAAAATCGACGCTGAGGCCTTTATTATCTTTTAGTTAGTGTACACAAGTCGTAGATCCAGCAAGGCCACCTGTATCAAACAGGTGGCTTTTTGTATTCTAACTTTCACTTTTTTCACATTAGTACTCCATCGAAAAAATGCTCACCTTCCGTCGGGGTGTCCAAATTAATATATAACTGATTCTCCCAACCCATGGACAATACCTAAGATCAATGCGTGTATAACTGTCACTTTTCAACCTCCATTATAAATATTTACTAATACCATTTCTATGAACGACGGGTCATCATAGCGAACTATTACTCTCCCCTTCCGGGAATGGCCCAAAGTTCTATAGTCTAGGCAATGTAACCGCAACACTTGTACCATTTTCCACAGAACTTATAATGTTGATTTCCCCATTGTGTACATCAACAATCCATTTTACAACGGAGAGCCCAAGCCCACTTCCACCTGTCTCCCTTACTCTTGCCTTATCCACCCTGTAAAACCTCTCGAAAATTTGCTCTTGTTCTTCCTCAGGAATTCCAATCCCTGTGTCTAAGATACTAAACACAACTTTGTTTTCATTTCCCGTATAAAGAAGGGTTACCCTGCCCCCATTAGGTGTAAATTTAATGCTATTATTCAACAGGGCCCTCAGCATTTGCTTTATCATCCTTCGATCAGCAAAAAGTTCCAATCCTTGAGAACCTTGAAATGAAAAATTGTGCCCCGCTGTCAGCATCAAACTTTCCATGGACACCTCTTCCATCAGGTCGTCAATACTAAACGTTGCCTTCTGAAGCACTTGACTTCCATTATCGCCTCTGGCGAGAAAAAGAAGCCTTTCAATCATAACCGTCATACTTAGTGTTTCTTTCTTAATAGCATCGATAGACTCTTGCAAGACCTTTTCATCCTGCTTCCCCCAACGATCCATCATACCTATATACCCTTGGATGATCGAGACAGGTGTTCTGAGTTCGTGGGATGCATCTGCTACAAAACGCCCCTGCTTATCAAAGGTGGCTTTAATCCTGTCCAGCATCTCATTAAATGTTTTAGCAAGCCTAGAAAGTTCATCATCTACTAGAGGTACTTCGATTCTTTCCGCAAGTCCGGACAAGCCAATTTCATTAGCCGCTTTGGTCATTTTATCTATTGGCTTAAGCATCCTTCTACTTAAGAGGTAGCCTGAAAAAAGCGAAAAAAGAATCCCAAACATATCTGCTATAGCCAGAAGAATAAACAATATTCTAAGAAAGGTGTATTCCTTTTCCATGTTCTGCGATACCTGAACATATGCCCTGACTTTGCCTCCATTGATAACAGCCGTATTTTTAACGACAAGTTTTAGCTTTCCACTCTCAAGCTTCCGAGCTGTATTAATATGGTCTGTCATGGGAAGGCCTGAAGTATTGAAATTATCCGACGTATTTACTACTTTACCAGAAGGATCAGCTACCTTTATATTCAAAGTATTATCGTTTCTGGCTTCATTGATCATCTCAGGATCATCAAAGGTCATTTGTTCGCTATTTGAGCCAATAATCCTTTTTTCTACCGCACTACTTACACTATCCACCTTTTGTTCCGCCTGATTTATGAGGAAAAACTTAACCCCATAGAGCACCGAAGCATTCAACACCAATAATACTGCAGCAAATACTGAAGCATAAAGAAGTGCCAGCTTCCAAGATAGCTTTGTAAGCTTTATCTTTTTAAGCCTCATCCTTGCCACCTCTAATACTGTAGCCTACTCCTCTGATCGTCTGTATCAGCTTTCTATCATAACCCTCATCAATCTTGCTTCGAAGATACCGGATATATACATCCACAACATTTGTATCTCCTGCAAATTCAAAGCCCCATGCATTCTCAAGAATTTGGCTACGAGTAAGAACAAGCCCCTTATTTCTCATAAGATATTCCAAAAGATCATATTCTTTTTTGGTCAGGTCTATGCCTTGGCTTGCCCTCTTAGTCTCATGTCTGGCTATATCAAGCTCAAGGTCAAAAATTTTTAGCAAAGATACATCTTCCTTACTCAGATCCTTTTTTCTTAGAGCAGCACGAATTCTTGCAAGCAACTCCTCAATCACAAAAGGCTTTGTAACATAATCGTCAGCACCCGTATCGAGTCCCATTACCTTGTCTGTTACCTCATCACGTGCTGTAAGCATGATTATTGGTGTGCTCATGCTTTGCCTGATTCTTCGCAAAACCTCAATGCCGTTAATTCCAGGTAGCATAATATCAAGCAAAATCAAAGTATATCCATCATCTGCAACTGCTTTTTCCAAACCAATCCTGCCATCATGGGCAATATCAACCATGTACCCCTCGTGTAAAAGCTCCAACTCCAGAAACCGTGCTATCGGTTTTTCATCTTCTATAATCAAAATCCTCGTCTTGTTCATCGCCGGCCTCCATAGTATTACACAGATATTTCATCAGAGAGAGAATGTATTCTGTATAGCATAAATATATATTACCCACTTTTAGTATTACATAGAGAAATGAGAGTAACCTTAGACAAAGATTAAAATTTGATTAGAAAAGGCAATTCTATTGACCGTCTCTTGCAAAAATAAAAAGCTTATCAATATGTGAAATTAAAGGGACACACGCTTTGTGTGCTTCTTAATTGATAAAAGAAAATCAGATAACTATTAGTTTAAAATCCGAGTTTTAACATTAGGTTTTAAATCATATAATTCAGTAAAATTTGTTTCACCGCCAAATCTACTGAATTTCTGATCTCCCGTTTGTTTTTTCGAAGTGGTATAATCCCTCCATTCACTCTCTGGAACAACCTTCCCATTTGCTTCAATCCAGCTCATAATAGCATTATTCGGGTTACTTTCCACTGCTCCGCCCAACTCACTTCCTCTACTCGTTCCTCCACCGACCATTGCATATCTAATAGCTCCATCAGAAACTAATTGTTTGAACTGTTCTACAGTAAGTATTGGATCTGATCCACTAAACCCCCCAAGTGTCAATACAGGTTCACCAGTTTCAAGTATTATATCTGAACCATAAGTCATGGCTGAAGGAACTTCAACAAGATATTTTTCATTTTTCCTGTTAGTTTCTAAAAATTTTATAAGCTTTGAGTTGTCACCTGCACTTGAATTTCCTTTCTGTTTACCTGAAAGAAGCTCCAATCCAGCAGAAGGACTACTGCCATCCATTGGGTGAAACAGCGGGGTAAATGACCAAACCATTGGAGCTATTAATAGCCCTATAAAGGAAATACTAATTAGTATTTCTTGTAAGTTAGTATTTTTACTATAATTTTGTATAGCTTGATTAGTTTCAGTATTTCCTTGATCTGGACTACTTGTAGTGGTATTAACTATAGCTAGAATTATTGAGGATACAATGCCTAAAAGCAGCCCTGTTATTAAGATTACAATTTTATAACCATTTGAGGTGCTATAGTTATAAGACAGAATAAGTATCTCAACAAGGCCATTTACAATAAATGCCGTTGGTAAAATCCATGCCTTCCACTCACCTTCTTTGAAGAGCTTCCACATAGCTGTTAATCCAATTCCAACCAAAGCTGCAATAGAAGGGGCCATTGTAGTTAAATAGTATGTGTGAGTTATAATTTTTGCAATACTAAAGTATATAAACTCAGGCAATAGCCACATGGACCATAGTAGTAAGGATAACTTTCTTTTGTTATCAAATGGGAATTTAAATTTTTCCTTTATTGCTGCAACAGCGAAGCCAATTAGAGCGAGAGGTAAGAACCAGGCTATTTGATCTGACATATCATTATTGGAAAATAATGTAATAATATTAAACTTTGAAGTCACTCCTATAGCATATTGTCCTAATTGTTCTAACGTGACACCAGACTTTTCTAATGGGGTGGTAGTAGAGCCTCTACCTATATTTTTCCCACCTATGCCGACTCTCTCTAATCCATTGTGACCAATTATAAGTTCCATAACTGTATTATTAGTACTACTGCCTATGAAAGGTCTATCTCCACGAGGTACTGAATCTGTAATTACAGCCCAAGATAGTGATACAACTAAAAGAACAACTGTACCTAATACAAGATGTTTCATTCTCTTTTTAAAAGGTAGAGCGGAAGAAAGAAGGTATGTTATATATAGAGCGGGAGCCACCATATATGCTTCTACCATTTTGATATTAAAACCTATACCCACAAGGACTAAGCTTAATATAAGATATTTAAACTTTCCTTTTTCAGCCGCTATAAAAAGAGCCCAGCATGCAAGTAATAATGATAAGACAAGTAAATTATCTATTGTATTATTTCTGCTTGTTGCTACAAATATAGGAGTTACCGCAAGACATAGTGCTGCAATTAGTCCTGAGAAGCTATCAAAGGATCGTTTAACAAGATAATATATTACCCAAACTGAAATCACTCCCGCAAGGGCTTGTGGCAGAATTATACTCCATCCGCTAAAGCCGAATATTTTTGCGGATATAGTTTGTATCCATAAACCTAAAGGCGGTTTATCAATCGTTACAAATCCAGCTGGGTCAAAGGAAGCGAAGAAGAAATTTTTATAGTTCATCATCATGCTTTTTACACCAGCAGCATAAAAAATATTGGCATACCCTTCTATACCTATATTTGCAAAATTTAATACTGCAGATAGCATTAAGATCATTGATAGTAAAAAGGTTTCCCTTTTGAATTTTATTTTTTCTTTCAATTTGACGACCTCCCCAGTTATATATCCATAGCTTATGGGAGAGAAAATTTGTTATTTGACGGTTTTTCTTGCATCTTTAACCTTTACGGGTAAAGTAATTTTGCTACTTTCCACCGCCGTAAAATCAGCATATTTTTTTGTCAATTTCTCTGTAACAAGCAGCCTAACCCCTCATTTCTATTCCATACTCTCATTTTGTCACAACACAATGAGAGTAACCTTAGACAAAGATTAGAATTGGATTAGAAAATAAAAAATTTCTTGCCTTCATTTGTGTGAAACAGCAAGAGTACTGTGAATTCTATTGAAAATAGAGAAGGTTAGTCGCCGTCGATAAAGAAATATCAGAGATTTGACTGTTTTGAAAACTGAGCGATAAAGGGGAGGCAAACTGATCTATAACCCCTCCTTGATTACCCGTCGCATCTAAACTATGAATCCCCAATCCAAACTTCCCTGGAAGATTAGTATTCACCAACGTAGCACCTATGCTACCCAAACTTCTGCCATCTAAAGCCGAGAGCAGCGCAGCCCCATCCTCAGTTTGAACGATGGGGCTAACGAGTGTAGTTTTTCCCGACGTTGGCTACTCGAACAAGCTCAGTCATCACTGACCACCCTCCATCCACCAAGCGTATGATGCGGTCGGCGTGAGCTGCCAGCGCTTTACTGTAGGTAGTAATAACAGCAGCACCGCCCTTGTTCCTATGAATCTTAAACAGATTCAAAATCTGTTTTTCTGGCTCTGCCTCAATCAGTAAAACCCTCATATCCTAAATCACTCCCATAGTACGATAATTACTTAGCCAGCTCTCGCTCAGATCTGCCGTATAAGTTGAATTGTACCTTAATATAAAAAGGCCTTCATTAATTCACATTAAATTTATATCTGAGCTCACAAGATCTCTACAAAGACGGTTAATCTCCAAAGGGTATACTTTATTTTGGGCCAAACAAGGCCATAAAGCGCCCTCCTTAACAAGAGCATTGCTCTATTGACTTTCCCAGTAATATCACAGTATGGGAGAGGCGGAATCCGTTAGCATTAGGTCTGAAAGTGTCCAACTTTCAGGTTGACTGGCTTTCGGAGCATCATAGATCTGGTGTTCTTTCTCAGAACTCTCTTCACCTTGACCGCTGTGGTGCTGATGTGGCGTACGGAACTCCCATCGTCACTTCGTCTTATCCCCGAAGTAAACCAGCTTGTAAATATCAGTATTGTACAGATCAAGGATAACCCGCCCTTTTGAACAGGATTACGACAATGGAGGGTTATTGTTTTGAAGATATTTCTCCAAGCGTTGCTTGAACTTGATTCGTTTGCAATATAGGCTCCTAGGGGTTTATTGTTACTCTGCGCGTAGGAGTTATATTGATCGTCCGTGCTCACTAAAAGTGCCGGATGTGTGGCCACCCCTGATTTAATTAACTCTTGTATTGTTGGCATGGCGTCTGTTATAGGAATCGAAAAGCCCATCCCTTGAAAGCCAGTTTGCGTGTATTTTGCAGAATTAATGCCAATGACTTGTCCTTGATAATCCACGAGTGGTCCACCACTGTTTCCTGGATTGATTGCAGCGTCCGTTTGAGTGACCTATACCCCCCTAAGGATAACTAAAATATGTTAAGTTAAGAGGTCCAAATTGTGAAGGCTTATAGGTGCTTTAGTGAAGCTTCTGTGAATAGGGCGGGCAGTAAAGACTGTCTTCTGAGCATGAACATGTTGTTTTTCTTTGATACTACGAAGGGCTTGGTGCTGAATAGGCGTTGCGGAAGAACGAGGGCAATCGAGTAGGGCTGGATAATCAGTTCTGCCTTACCGCCTTATTTTCTCATGAAAAATTGGAAAGCTTCTTTTTCCTGACCGTTATGTACATCAAGTTTCGCTATATTTCTTTTATGATAAACAGTTCCATAACGGTCTGCCTGATTATCACACACCATAGCATAATCATAATTGTCTGGCGATACCCAAGCCATAAAGGCATAAGTATGGGCTGGAGCACCGTTACCATGGTTATTATCCATAGAAAAGCAAATATCACCTGGCCGCAGTTTCTTGTAATCCGAGTTACGTGTCCAACCTTGATCCTTTAATTGACCAATGAGCCCGGTTGTGTTACAGGTGGCATTTGGTATAACAACGCCATTTTGCCTTAGTGCCTCGGCCATAAAATAAACGCATGCATTCGCATACTGCCCATTATTTAGCGGTAGCGCCTTTTCTAAAACTATCTGCCTATTTGTTTCTACACAAAGATAATTGAAAAGCTTGTTTTGAGAAAGAACTTCTGAGGAATTTATGGTATCCACAGCCCTTGGTACAACAGGTTTGGGAGTTATAGCTGTGGTTGGTATTGCATCTATTGGCAGCGTTCAACGGTCGTTCTTGTCTTCGAAATTGCTAAAGAATCTAACTGAAAAAGTTTATCTCAGCACGATAGGTTCGTTGAGAATCTATTGCACCTGAGATTCAATAATTACTCCGTTATCAGCCATACTTTGTACGGCAATATGTTGCCGCTATGGTTTATCACGACAAGCACACTTGCCCTTGCTAGAGCAATGGCAGGTCTTGGATCCTTCGGAGGCATGGCTTTTGCATCCATACCAGCGCCTGCGCCTGCAGTAGCACCTACCGCGATTGTTCAGCCTGCTGTTGCAGCCCAGAAGACTCAAGTCAAACCTGATTCAATAAAGCCGTCATTGGAAAAATCCACTAAAGCAAGTAAAGAGACCGACAACGTTAACTACGATGAGCAAGGAGATCATCAAGGCAACAACGGCGTGGCAGAAACTGGAGCAGGAGCTGCAGAGAAGGAATCGGCTCAAGAAGCTTCGTCAGGTTCGGCCACTGACAACCTCGATGTTCAAAAATAGTCCTAAGCTGATTATCGGATTCAATACCCCCACCAAAGGTTAAAACCACTTACACTCTAAAACAAGTGAAGCGAGGCCCCATTTAATTGGTGGCTTCGCTTCGCTGTTCAAAACTCGTGGCCCAATCTCAAGGTGATTCCTTCGTCCCCATATTTACGACTTATTTTTTTCTACGGGCGAAACCAATAATAGCAGGAAGAATGGATATTAAAATGATAACATAAATCACTAGTGTGAAATTATTTCTTACAATGGGCAGATTTCCAAAGAAGTATCCTCCCAAGGCAATAGTAACAACCCAAGTTAACCCTCCGACTGCGTTATACGCCAAAAACCTCCAATAACTCATGGCACCGATCCCTGCCACAAAGGGCGCAAAGGTACGAATAACCGGAATAAATCTGGCGATTATAACCGTCTTGCCCCCATGCTTGAGATAGAATTGCTCCGTCTGTTTTAAATGCTCTTTATTCAGAAACCGGGCATTGTCTTTTTTAAACACACTAGGACCTATAAAATGACCTATTTGATAATTTAAAGTATCCCCTATAATGGCCGCCGCACCAAGGATAATAACAACCACTGGTAAACTCAACGCGCCACTGGCGGCGAAAGCGCCTGCCACAAATAGTAAAGAATCACCCGGTAAAAACGGGGTAACCACAAAACCAGTTTCTGCAAAGATTATGGCAAAAAGAATTAGATACGTCCACATCCCATAACTTTGAATGACTGCGCCCATATTTTTGTCCAAGTGCAAAAAAAGGTCCAGCAATGTTTGAATAATCAACTTGGTTTCCTCCCCATAATGCGCTGTCATAATAAAGTCCTTCCGTTGTGTTCTATTAAGATCAACGGAAGGATTAGAAAACGCCTACGTTATAATTGGCATCGGAAAGGCAAGATTAATTCCTTAATGTCCTGCTAAAACAAAAGCAATAACGATCACGCCAATAACAAAACGATATCCTACAAAAAGTCCAAAGTTATTAGTTTTCAAATACTTAAGTAAAAAAGAAATGCTTGAAATACCAACGACAAAGGATGTAATAACGTCGACTGAAAAGGGTAAATTTATTGAAGCCATCGTCAAATGACGAAGTTTTAGAACTCCTGCTCCCAAAATGATGGGCGTTGACATAAGGAAAGAAAATCGGGCAGCCTCTTCCCTAGTCATCGTGAAGCAACATCCAGAAACTATATATTAACATTTTATTCTTAGAAACAGCTTAGAAACTGTAAGGTACTTACTATTTCTAAACTGAAGATGGGGAGCAATATAAACAACGCCTTCGCTAACCGTAGAAGGGAGTTTTCATGGCAGCTTACTTCACCTCCATGAAAACTCCTAGCCTTCTAAGTTATGCTTTCTTGTCGACTACGTTACCTAGACCATTTGGGCTTTGAGTTTTTGCAGCTTTAGCTGGTGAAGAATGCGCTTCTAACATACGCTCGCTTGTACTTTCCATCGTTTCTTCGCTCTTGCTCATCCTTGCAGTCACGTTTTGATGGATAGATGCCGTTCTTGGCAGCATATTGCTACTACCGATCGATGCAATCAAGTGTTTCACCTCCTTTCCAACTTAATATTTACTCAGTAAAAACAAGGTGAGTATACTCCTGATTCAGGACTATTGCCTTAATCTTTAACCTCAGCAGTGCCCTTTGCTTTTTTGGCTGAAAAGTCTATCGGCGCATAGCCTGCAGCGTGGATCTGACCCTGAAATATTGCCTCGTTTGTAGAGGTTCCGTAGATACCGTTCGCGTTGCCGTTATAGTGTAGATCGCCCTTCTTATTGTCCTGCTGTATCTTGCCCGTATGGCTAGGGGGAATAATTGGGGAGACAGAGGAAAATTTGTGGCTCCCTGAGCTTTTAACAGAGCCACGATATCCAGATAAGCCTTAACTTCAGCATTTTTGGTACTTGAGCCGATATAGACTGAAATAATGGAAAGCAGCAGAAACAGGGCAGTGATCACAAGGAACACCTTATCCTTGAAGGCCGTTTTAAATTCCTTAGAAGCTATTATCAGTACCTGCTTCACTTCTATCGCCCCCTTCAATTCTAAAGTAGATCTCCTCTAGAGACATTGCTTCGGGAAAACGCTGTTTTATATTAATAATTGAGTCTGCCAGCAGCAACTTACCCTTGCTTATGATACCAATATCTGTACACACCTTGGTCACCTCGGACAGAAGGTGGGTATTCATAAAGATCGTCGTGCCCCACTCTCTGTTCAACATTAGCAAAAGGTCACGCATATCCTTTGTGCCCTGTGGATCAAGGCCGGATGTAGGTTCGTCCAGAAACAACATTTTGGGCTTGTGAAGTATTGCTTGGGCGATACCTATTCTCTGCCGCATTCCTTTTGAATAGGTCTTTACCTTTTTATCCTTCCAGTCCATAAACCCCAGCAGCCCTAGTACCTCGTCAATTCTGGCATCGACCTTTTCCACACCTGAAAGATTGCCGAAAAACCTCAGATTTTCAGCTGCTGTGAGGTCTCCATAAAGCATCACGCTTTCAGGCAGATAGCCAAGGAGACTGCGGACCTTAAAGTTGTCCTTCACCACATCCAGCCCAGCAATGCTGGCTTTCCCCTCCGTGGGAAGCAAAAGCGTGGTCAACATGGATAAGGTGGTTGTTTTTCCCGCGCCATTATGACCCAGAAAGCCAAAAATTGCGCCTTCTTTGACTGTCAGGTTCAAATCTTCCACCGCCGCAAAATCCTTATATCTTTTTGTCAATTTCTCTGTAACAAGCAGCCTAACCCCTCATTTCTATTCCATACTCTCATTTTGTCACAACACAATGAGAGTAACCTTAGACAAAGATTAGAATTGGATTAGAAAATAAAAAATCTCTTGCCTTCATTCGTGTGAAACAGCAAGAGCACTTTGAATTCTATTACACCTTGGACGATAGCTATGATAAGAGTTTGTAAAAAGATCATAATTTAAGTTTACCCTCCCAATTTTTCAAATTTCGCTCTTGCTTTCTTTTCGTATCTTCGCTCTTGTCCGTTTTTAGCAATCGTAGCAATCTTGTGATACATCATCTCCTCATTTCTAACTAATCTTAACGCTTTAACCTTAAAGGAACATTAAAATAATGTTAAAAGAAATGAAGGATCCCAGCGAAGCCAGTAAGGTGACGGTGAGCGCAACTCCGGTGATGGCACCCATCAAGCGTCCTAAGCGATAGGTTAATATACCCTTTAACCATGCATGGAGACAACAATTAACAAAGGTATTACTTTAAACATTTATGTACCCTCCTAAACCCGCTTATTTATTATGTTTCCCATCGTTACAGCCGCTTGCCGTTTTCATTCAAAATAATCAAGTGCATCATCCCCTTCCAGTCAAATTTAACACAACTGGATTAAAGATAGATGAACCGAACATTAAAAAAGGATTAATATACCAGGTGGAAATTTCGGCTGGCTGAAATCAATGTCCAAGACACGATGTTCGGGTGAGAGAGGAAGCCAGCAAAAGTTCGCGAACTCTTGCTGGCTTCCTCTCTTCTTTTAATACCAAACTGCCCCTTATTCTTAACTCAGATAGGCATTGTCTCTGAGTTCTCTTAAGTCCTTACCTATTAGGACTAGTACAAAATAGACTGGCATACTGACTAGTTATTTCTTGGATGTGCCTTATGCTGATAAAGATAAAACTCGTATAAGAAGACGCAAACCAGAGCCCATAAACACCCAACTGTTAAAGCCGTAACGACTGTACTAGGAGTATGAATCAGCAGAAAAATAGGACTTAGTCCTAACAGGACGAGCAACAAAACCTCCCCCACCAAGAGGAACAATTGGACTAACTGTGAACTCTCTCGCCCTATAAGGTAACCCAGGACCGCATAAACCATATTGAATGATGTAGTGAATTAATAATCCTGAAGACATGAAAGGCTCCTTTCGTGGCTGAGATTTTGCGTAACAAGGAACCAACTAACTGATCTTTACTAAATTAACTCGTAAAGATTAATGGGAGATGAAAAACAGCAACTTATACTTAGATGAAACTATTGTACGGAAGTTCCACGCAAAACCGCGCTCCCTGCGGTTCCATATTTTCTGCCCAAATTTTTCCTCCGTGAGCCTCGACGATCCTCTGGGCGATACTGAGTCCCAGACCATGTCCTGGTATATTACGTGAACGAGCCTCATCAACCCGGTAGAATCGGTCAAAGATCAATTCCAGAGCATCGGGCGGAAATCCTGGTCCATTATCCTCGATAATAAGCTTTACTTTATCCTCGAAGCGCAGTAGATATATCCGGATCCTCCCAGCAGTTGGCACATATTTCCCGGCATTTTCCAAGATGATTCTAATGAGCTGTCTAAGATAGAGAGCGTCACCCTTTAACTCGATGTCTGGAAGCAGGTCATATTTAACCACGAACGAGCGCAAAAATGGCAAACCTCTCGCACTTTCAATAATGAGTTCGCTCAAGTTAAGAGGAACTAAGGTTAACTGCAACTCCTCCCGAGCCAAGGTCAACAGGTTTTCCACTAATTTTGTCATCATCTTTGTTTCATCAACCATAACTGTTGCTGAATCACGCACAATGTCAGGATCTTCAGCTCCCCAACGCTGTAAAATATCTGCATGCCCACGAATGACCATTAGCGGGGTCCGAAGTTCGTGCGAAGCATTAGCCACAAATTGTTTTTGCTGTTTGAAGGAGGCCTCCAACCTCTGCAACATGTGATTGAAATTTTGACCTATTAGATCGAGTTCATCCCCATTTCCCCGTAGGGGGATACGTCGGTTAAGATCATTGGCTGTCAATAGTGAAATTTCTCGATTCAACGCTGCCAAAGGGGCAAGTACTTGCCTGGATAAAATAAATCCGCCGATGGCCGCCAACAGCAAAGCTGAGACTCCCAACCAAAGTAACTGACGCAAAAGCACGGTTTGGGCCAGCTCCACATCTTCCAAATCAACCACGGCTTGAAGTGTGCCAATTTGTTTCCCACCGGACAGGATCGGACGGGCCACATAATAGACATCCTTGCCGTTCAGAACACGGATTTCGGGACCTGCCAGTTGTTCCACAGGAAGCTGAGCATTTAATATACCAGCCTTTTGTAGTACCGCACCTTGCATGGAAGTTAATTGTATTGTCACACCCTTGGGTACATTTCCTTTCAAGGCCTCCGGATCACGAATATCCATACCCTGCCCTTCCTGCTGATCATCCAGCGAGCCGAGAACACGCGTGATAGTATTCTCTAGGACTTGTTGCTCTTCTTTATGTAAAGCCTGGCTATTACCCCAATACGTTAAAGCTGACAGTATCAACACCGTCAAAAGAAGTAATAGAATATACCAAAGAGTAATCTTCCAAGCTAAACCCCATTTCAGTTTTGGAAACCGACATTTCCAAAATCGGTTATTCTTCTGCGCGCAAGACATAGCCGACTCCCCTCACTGTATGGAGATAATGCACTTGAAAGCGTTCATCAATCTTACCCCGTAAAAAGCGCACGTAAACATCCACTACATTCGTTTCCCCGTAATAATCGTAACCCCAAACATTTTCCAGAATAAGCTCCCTCGATAGTACATGGTTTGGATGCTCCAAAAACAACGTCAACAATTCAAATTCCTTTTTCGTTAAACATACTTCCGTCCCTCCGAAATAAACTTGATACGCTTGAGTATCAAGCTCAAGTTCCCGAAACTTTAAGTGTCCTGTAATTTGAACAGGTGGATTTTTGCGCCGCAGTACCGCACGAATCCGAGCCATTAATTCATCCATGGCAAAAGGTTTTGTCAAATAATCATCGGCGCCAAGATCCAAGCCGAAGACTTTATCCTGAACTTCATCTTTGGCAGTCAGGAGCAGAATAGGAATATCCTTACGAGTGCGAATTTGTTTACACACTTCATAACCATTCAGAAACGGCAACATGATGTCCAAAAGTATGACATCCCACTCCTGCGTTAAGGCCATATCTAGCCCCACCCTACCATTGGCAGCTAGCCCTATCCGATGTCCCTGATGTTCCAATTCTAGGGCAATGACTTTAGCAATGGCACGGTCGTCTTCAATCAGTAATATATTGAGAATTGTATCAACCATCTTCATCTATACCCTCCTTCGTTTGCCTATGTCGGTTGGAAATGTTATATCTGCACCCTCTCCCTATCAACTTTAAGACTTGAGAGGTTGCAACTCTACTAAAGTAGCTACTCCTTGCTTGCTGAGTTGAACGAGCTCAGCGCCATCGCCAGAGACGTAATTCTCATCCCCATGCAATTTAACCTCTGTCAGACGACCAGCGGTAACTATATAGGCTGTTTGATGATCATAAACGATCATTTGTCCTTGAGCACCGATAAGGGTGCGTACGTTATTGTTCAATGGAATCACGCCTTCCCACTCCGTTGTCAAAGCAGGATTTTTTGTCATGTGGGTAAGGTCTGGTGTAGTTTTTATTTTTACGAGTTCATTATTTTGAACCTCACCAATGTACACCTTTCCATCTCTAATGCCTAATATTTGATCGTCACTATTTTCAGAAACGGTTTGACGCTTTGTACCATCCCAAGCGATGACTTGATGGGCGCCCCCCTCATTACTGTCCAGAAAAAGGGTTCCATACCGATCCGAAGCAGCCATATTGTCGATCGTCTCTCCCGATTTGCTTAGGGTTCGAACGTTTTTCATCACGTCTATTTCCAAGAGCAGTTCTGTCGAAGCATTTTTCACGGTGAGGTACATCAGATTAGTGCACGTCGACACTACCAAGTTTTTAATTTTACCCCCTGCTGGAAAGTTGTTAATTGTTTGATTAAACCGATCATTAGGAGCGGTATCTTCATCACTATTAGGGAGTTCTAGGGAATATAGCTCTGTGATTTGCGGATTTCCATATCGCTTTTCAATGTGAGGCGCCACGGTAACCTCTTTGGTTACGGTTTTTGGAACTTCCTGAACAATTGTTTGATTGGGATCTTCGGTTTTCGGTACTACCAAATTCGGATCGGGAGTTGGCACTGGCACCTGAATCGTAGTTTTGGGAGGGTAAACGGTAACATACGTTACCGGATCGGGGTTTTTCCTGGCATAAAAATACAGCAATGTATTTCGGTCTGGCAACCATTGGTACATAAGAACACCTAAAGTTTTATCATTGGTAGAGGGCAATCCCTTTTGAAAAACAACTGTATTCTTTTTGAGGTTAAAGACTTTCAGTGCACCATTTTCCGTATAAGCCAAATAATCCTTTGCATAAGAAATTTGAATATTTGTGAGATCAGAACCAGGGATAGTGGCTTTGAGCTGGAGCGTAATCGGGAGCTTACTAGCTACAGTCGACGGTGCCATTACTTTTTGAACCTGGCTATTTAGGATAGAATATACTCCATATTGCAGGAGAAATGAAATCAATGTCCAAACTAATATGACGCGCAGTTTCTTCTTCATACATGATTTCTCCTTTTTTGTGGGGTGGAAAGCTACGGAGTAACAACAAAACCTGTGGGAATGTAGCGTTCGCCGAAAATGTCCCAAAGCTTGTTCGCAACTTTGCTATTATAGATAAGTTCTGAAGAAGAACCACCATCGAGGTTAACCGCATTTACGGCATGATAATCATTAAAGACATTCATGAGGTCACGTAAGGTTGCTCCGATACTCCAAGTTGGCTGTCGACCGTCGATGACCACAAAAATAACCGTTCCATCGGCCATTTGCCCGATCCCTGTCCGGGGAGCAATCCCCCAACCACCATCTCCAGAAATTACGGGTCGACCATCTACGATAAGGTTGGGACCAAAGGTAACCGCTTCTCGAATGTGATTCTCTCCTAATTGGGTA